>NZ_JBSSBV010000084.1:0-1777 GCF_054059115.1 Thermostichus sp. MS-CIW-26 | reverse complement strand
AGGGGATGCGGATTTGAATGGTGCGAATGTGATTGCGCTTTTGGGGGCTGCTGTAAACCAGCCTAGAGGTTCGGGCTTGTTTTGTTCTCTGGTAGAGCATAACAGGCTCAGGGCTACTGAAAGCCTGCTCCGTACCGCTTTAGCGGTCGGTGTCGGGTAGTTTACATGACCTCTGTCGAGGGATCCAGTGGGGCTGTGACTGGCTTGTCGGGATCCCTGTGTATGATGGGAAAAAGAGTTTAAGAAACGTAACGTGTCTTCTCCGCTATCGCAGGCAGTTATTTTGATCACAGGGGCAACAGGGGGTATCGGCAGCGTCCTGGTGCCCATGCTGGCTCAGGCCGGATCCCATCTGGTGTTGGCCGCTCGGCGAGAAGAGCCCCTGCGAGCTCTGGTGGAGAAATCAGCCTCTTTGGGGGCTGCCTCTGGATTGGGGATCCCTACTGATGTGACGGACTATGCCCAGGTAGAGGCACTGGTCAACCAAACGGTGCAAAAGCATGGGCGCATTGACGTGCTGATTAACCTGGCCGGGGCCGGGATCCTGAAGCCTGCTCCCCAGCTAACCCCCGCGGACCTGGAGCGAATGCTGGCGGTCAACCTGAAGGGCAGCTTCTACACCAGCCAACTGGCTGCCAACCCCATGCGGGAGCAAAAATCCGGCCACATCCTCAATTTTCCCGGCGTCCTTGGACGTTATCCCATGGCGATGGCCTCTGCTTACTGTGCGGCCAAGTTTGGGGTGGTCGGGTTTAGCAAGTGCATGGCCGATGAGCTGAAGCGCTTTGGGGTCAGATTTACGCTGTTTTACTTCGGGGGCATCGACTCACCCTTCTGGGATCCCATCAGCCTGAAGGTGCAACGAGACAAGATGCTCAGCCCTGCCACGGCTGCGGAAGCCATCTGCTTTGCCCTTACAGCGCCCGCTGGTGCTGTACCGAGCGAGATAGTGTTGCAGCCGGAAAGCCACCAATTCCTTTGACCAAGTGTTTTGCCGTCCTTTTGCTGGGGTTGAGGCGGCAGCAGCTTGTCTTTTGGTGAAACAAGCGCTCGAGTTTCTCTCTTGGGCTCCCCCCGTCTCAATCTTGCTCTCTGCAGCCCAAAGCGCCAGCAGGGATCCTCATTTCTTGGCGGCAACGTTGGATCAGATCTCCCGACACCCCCACCAACCGTCCTAGCCATTCGTCCGGCACAGAAGCAAGCAACGCCGGCCCAAACTGCTGATGAAGATGCTGCCAGAGAAGGGTAGCCCGCCGCCGGCTGGGGTAAGCCTCTGTCAACTTTTGCAGGATCTCGGTGCTGCGAGCGCGACGACGATAGCCCCACTGACGCTCCAAAAAAGTGGCAGGGGCCTGCAGATACACTTGGCCAAAAGGACTCCGTCCCGCTTACGCGATCGGCAAAACCGCTCGGCAATCGCGATCGATGGCCAGGCCAACGGCTGCACCAAACTCCAGCAGCTCGACAATATGAGCTTTCTCCAGCAACAGCCCATGGGATCCCATTCCCTTAACCAGCCAAACCTGACCGCTGCGTACCTGCTCCAGAAGGGTAGAGGGATCCCGAAGCCCAGCCCAGAGTGGCGGTTCAACCTGCTTTCCAGGGCACGTCTGACCCGTACAGCCCAGTGAGTCAGAGCCGTTGATGGGTGTGGGGGTGCTGTTTGATGTTGTCGGCATCCTTCACCTGATACATTTACGCTGAACACTGCTGAACATCACTGTTCAACTATGCAGCGATAGCATTCTGTTTGTTTCCATTCGCGTTAGCGGGACGG
>NZ_JBSSBV010000083.1:0-2425 GCF_054059115.1 Thermostichus sp. MS-CIW-26 | reverse complement strand
AAAGGCCACAGCTCAACTGTGGGAAGGCCCTGGAAACTGACCGGCTAGAGTGAGGTAGGGGTTGCGGGAATTCCCGGTGTAGCGGTGAAATGCGTAGAGATCGGGAAGAACACCTGAGGCGGAAGCGCGCAACTGGGCCTCAACTGACGCTGAGGTACGAAAGCTAGGGGAGCGAATGGGATTAGATACCCCAGTAGTCCTAGCCGTAAACGATGGACACTAGACGTTGGCCGTATCGACCCGGTCAGTGTCGGAGCTAACGCGTTAAGTGTCCCGCCTGGGGAGTACGCACGCAAGTGTGAAACTCAAAGGAATTGACGGGGGCCCGCACAAGCGGTGGAGCATGTGGTTTAATTCGATGCAACGCGAAGAACCTTACCAGGGCTTGACATGCCGCGGACCCTGCGGAAACGTGGGGGTGCCTTCGGGAGCGCGGACACAGGTGGTGCATGGCTGTCGTCAGCTCGTGTCGTGAGATGTTGGGTTAAGTCCCGCAACGAGCGCAACCCTTGTTCCTAGTTGCCAGCATTGAGTTGGGCACTCTAGGGAGACTGCTGGTGACAAACCGGAGGAAGGTGAGGATGACGTCAAGTCAGCATGCCCCTTACGCTCTGGGCTACACACGTGCTACAATGGCGCGGACAAAGGGTCGCGAGCGCGCGAGCGTGAGCCAATCCCAAAAACCGCGTCTCAGTTCAGATCGCAGGCTGCAACTCGCCTGCGTGAAGGCGGAATCGCTAGTAATCGCAGATCAGCATGCTGCGGTGAATACGTTCCCGGGCCTTGTACACACCGCCCGTCACACCATGGGAGCTGGCCATGCCCGAAGTCGGAGCACCCGCCGAAGGCAGGGCTGGTGACTGGGGTGAAGTCGTAACAAGGTAGCCGTACCGGAAGGTGCGGCTGGATCACCTCCTTTTAGGGAGACCTACCTTGGGGCATCTGAGGGGAGTTAGACCACCCTCAGGCCAGCAAAGGTTATCCCAGGTCGGTCGGGGTTGAGGGGATGGTTGACTGGGGTTCTGGAGGGGAACCGAGGGGAGGGCTATTAGCTCAGGTGGTTAGAGCGCACCCCTGATAAGGGTGAGGTCCCTGGTTCGAGTCCAGGATGGCCCACTGTTTGTCCTGGAGAAGGGAGAGCTAGCAAGCTAGAAGCGAGCTGGCCAAGCTGAGGGCAAAGCCAGAGGGTGGGTGCAGTCTGGATTGGGGGTATAGCTCAGCTGGTAGAGCGCTGCCTTTGCACGGCAGAAGTCAGCGGTTCGAGTCCGCTTACCTCCACCACCTTGGTGAGGAGGCGGGAAGGGGTTCTCCAGTTGGATAGGTTGACGACCGGGCTAGGGGTTTGGGTTCGAGCACAAGCCTCCAGCCGGGTTGAGCCGGCCAGCACTTTGAAAACTGCATAGCAAGAGAGCAGCATGCTTCTGGGTTGAGCCCTCCGAGCCTTGGCTTGGGGGAAGCAGCAGCAACCTGGGGGCATGAGGCAGGTAGAACACCAATGTTACATGAGGTGAAAAGGTCAAGTCAGTTAAGGGCGCACGGTGGATACCTAGGCACGCAGAGGCGAGGAAGGGCGTGTTACCGACGAAACGCTGCGGGGAGCTGGACAAAAGCGGTGATCCGCAGGTGCCCGAATGGGGCAACCCGGCAAGGCGCAAGCCTTGTCACCTTTGGCTGAATCCATAGGCCAAAGGGGCGAACGCGGCGAACTGAAACATCTTAGTAGCCGCAGGAAAAGAAAACAAACGTGATTTCCTCAGTAGCGGCGAGCGAACGGGAAAGAGCCTAAACCGCTCAGCTACGGCTGGGCGGGGTTGTGGGACGGCCAAACGGCAGCCGGCGGGCTAGGGGAAGCAGCTGGAATGCTGCACCAGAGAAGGTGAAAGTCCTGTAGCCGAAAGCTCAAAGGCGCCGGCCGGATCCCGAGTAGCACGGGGCAGGGGAAATCCCGTGTGAATCGGCGAGAACCATCTCGTAAGGCTAAATACTCCTGCGTGACCGATAGCGAACCAGTACCGTGAGGGAAAGGTGAAAAGAACCCCGGGAGGGGAGTGAAACAGAACATGAAACCGTGTGCCTACAAGCAGTGGGAGCCCGATTGAACGGGTGACCGCGTGCCTGTTGAAGAATGAGCCAGCGAGTTACAGCGTGGGGCAGGTTAAGGCGGGAATGCCGGAGCCAAAGGGAAACCGAGTCTGAAGAGGGCGAGAGTCCCATGCTGTAGACCCGAACCTGGGTGATCTAACCATGGCCAGGCTGAAGCTTGGGTAAAGCCAAGTGGAGGGCCGAACCGGGTGATGTTGAAAAATCATCGGATGAGCTGTGGTTAGGGGTGAAATGCCAATCGAACCCAGAGCTAGCTGGTTCTCCCCGAAATGCGTTGAGGCGCAGCGTCGACAGGTACCTGGTGGGGTAGAGCACTGAATCG
>NZ_JBSSBV010000082.1:0-3474 GCF_054059115.1 Thermostichus sp. MS-CIW-26 | reverse complement strand
GTTCTCGTTTTGACAAATTGGCCAGGAACTTCTTGAGTTTTCTCTATCTCGTCAGTGCTCTCTTTTGGCTCAAATGAAAGATCAACACAACCTAGCATTCGTGACATCCTCCCGGCGCTCGTCCTACGGACAGAGCGCGGGCTTCCCTTGGCGTCAGCGGGATGGAGTCTTTACCTCGCGGTTGGGTATTCCTACCCCACGCCACTTGTCTAGGTCTACGACCCCCGACAGAACAACTGGACAGGTGGTTTCCCTTCCCCAGCATTCCTGGGTACTAGGCTTTGTTGACGCTGGGGGGAACAGCGGCACTTCTGGGGGGTAGGCGGCGTCGGCTAGGCTGTGGACTGTACGAGGGATTTGCCGTTGAATTCACGGCTGGCTTTCAAGTTCTGTTGCGATTCAACTAGAGACCTGCGATGGCAAAATCCGTCTCCCCTGACTCATTGCCGGCAGCTCCCTGGCACGCCCTGCCCGAAGAGGAAGTTGCCCGCCAAATCGTTGCAGTGGATCTGCCTCTGGCGGCGCTTCTGGAACGGGGTCTGTCTCAAGCTGAGGTGATCCAGCGGCAGAAGCAATATGGCCCCAACGAGCTAAAGGCCAAGGCGGCTACCCCGGCCTGGGTGAAGTTTCTGCAGCAGTTCAACCAATCCTTGCTCTACATCTTGATGGTTGCCGGGGCGGTCAAGGCGTTTTTGGGATCCTGGCGCAATGCCATCGTGATCTGGGCGGTGGTGGTGATCAACGCCCTCATCGGCTACATCCAGGAGTCCAAAGCGGAGGAAGCGATTGCCGCTCTGGCCCAGTCGGTGGTGACCGAGGTTACTGTCATCCGGGAGGGGCAAAAACTGCGGGTGCCCTCGCGGGAGCTGGTGCCGGGGGATGTGGTGCTCTTGAGTTCGGGAGATAAGGTGCCCGCCGACCTGCGCTTGCTAAGCGTGCGCAACTTACAGGTGGATGAATCGGCCCTGACCGGAGAGTCGGTGCCGGTGGAAAAACGGCTGGGATCCCTGGCGGAAGACACACCCCTAGCCGACCGCCAGAACATGGCCTATGCCGGCAGCTTTGTTACCTTCGGCCAAGGAGCAGGGGTGGTGGTGGCCATTGGCAACCAGACTCAAACAGGCCGTATCTCGGAGTTGGTCGAAAAGGGGGGATCCCTGCAAACTCCCCTAACACGCAAGTTCGAGGAATTCAGCCTCATGCTGCTCAGGATCATCCTCAGCTTGGCCGGGCTCACCTTTTTGGTGGGATTGGCTCAGGGACAGGGGGCGGCCAGTGTCTTTGAGGCGGCAGTGGCGCTGGCGGTGAGTGCTATCCCCGAAGGCTTGCCGGCGGTAGTCACTGTAACCTTGGCGATTGGGGTTTCCCGCATGGCAAAACGCCACGCCATTATCCGCAAGCTACCGGCAGCTGCGAGTTCTGGCCTTTGCCCAATTGACCGGGTGCAGGGATCATGTAGCCGTGGCGATAGGCTCCTACAAGTTCTAGGCCTGCCGCTTCTGCTTTGGAAAACAGAGTCGGGAGCACCACGTAGTTTGGCGCCCAACTTGGGATGGGGATGTAGAGCCTTTTTAGCTTGTATCTTCTCTCTCTCTCTGCTCCTTCCCCTTCTCCTCCCTGTTGTTGCCCCCCTTCTTCTCCTCCCGACTCCTCTATGTACTTCTTATAGACCAGTATTATCCTATCGGCCCTCCAGCTCCCAAGCCGGTAATAGATAATCTCGCGGGCTTCAGTTTCTCCCCCTTCCTCACCTTCTTCTGGTGGGGGTTGACCTCCTTCTTCCTCGGATGCTTCTCCACCTACCTTAATTTGCTTAACTACCTTTATGTCGTCCTCAGTTGCCCGGTCTAAGCCAAGAAGCCTACCAGTCCGCTCTAGGCAACGGCTTAGAATCGGTATCGATTTATACATCCGCCTCCTTGAGCCTTTCTCAGGGTTGATGACCAACACCTTGAGGCGGTGTTCACCTAGTTTATAGACCAACCTTCCGGGCATAGTCCCCTTCTTGCAAGCCGATAGTCTGCGCCAGGGTAGCACGCTTGACCTAACTGAGTCAACTACCCGGCCCATTGAAGTAAATAATAAGGCGCAATCAAAAAGTCCTTGCGGTAAAACCGTCCCCAGCAGCCAAACTCAGGTGGATCACTCAGATCTAGAGGAAGGGCTGATTTTCTTGGGCTCGCAGGGGATGATTGACCCGCCGCGGCCAGAGGCCATTGCCGCCGTGCGCGCCTGCCAGAGTGCCGGGATCCAGGTGAAGATGATTACCGGCGACCACGTGCTCACGGCTCAAGCCATTGCCGAGCAGATGGGCCTGGGGGGTGGAAAACCTGTGCAAGCCTACAGCGGTCGAGATCTGGAGCAGCTCAGCCCGGAGGAATTTGTGGAAGCTGCCAATCGGGGATCCGTCTTCGCACGGGTGGTGCCAGAGCAAAAGCTGCGCCTGGTGGAAGCTCTGCAAGCGCGGGGGCAGATCGTGGCCATGACCGGCGATGGCGTCAACGACGCTCCGGCCCTAAAGCAAGCAGATGTGGGGATTGCCATGGGGCGAGGCGGCACCGAAGTGGCCAAAGCTGCTGCCGACATGATCCTGACCGATGACAACTTCGCCTCCATTGAGGCAGCCGTTGAGGAGGGGCGCACGGTTTACAACAACCTGCTCAAAGCCATTGCCTTCATCCTGCCGGTGAACGGGGGGGAATCGATGACGATTCTCCTCAGCGTGCTGCTCAACCGCGAGCTCCCCATTCTGGCCATTCAAGTGCTGTGGCTCAACATGATCAACTCCATCACCATGACGGTGCCTCTTGCCTTTGAGCCGAGCACAGGCCGAGAGATGACTCGCCCACCGCGGGATCCGAACGCCAACTTGCTCTCTCCTAGGCTGCTGCAGCGCATCCTGCTGGTGTCCGTGTTCAACTGGATCTTGATCTTCGGGGTTTTTGAATACATCGAACAAACCACCGGCAACCTTAACCTGGCCCGCACCATGGCCATCCAAGCGTTGGTGATCGGGCGCATCTTCTACTTGCTCAGCCTCAGCCAGGCCATTCCTACCCTGTTGGGCCGTGGACGTGCCAGCCAATTGGAGCGCCATGAGCGCCTCATGGATACAGCAGCCATTGCCATCGGCATTGGGGCGGCCATCCTGCTGCAGATCCTCTTCAGCCAGTGGAGCCTGTTCAACATTATCTTCGACACAGCACCCCTGTCTTGGGAGCAATGGGGCTTTTGTTTGCTGGTGAGCTTGCCACTCATCGTTGTCTCAGCGGTAGCCAATCGAGTGGATCCTGAATGAATAACTTGCTTTGGGCAACTCGCGCTCACCAAATTTTCGGGCTGGAGGCCCGCACCATAGCCGCAGGCTTGGTGTCGGGAAGAAAGCCCTCCTCCATATAGGTTTGCTGGTCAAAAGTCTGGATAAACTACAATAAGCCCATGAGCCAGACTATCTCTGTACGTTGCAAGCTGATA
>NZ_JBSSBV010000081.1:0-3955 GCF_054059115.1 Thermostichus sp. MS-CIW-26 | reverse complement strand
TTTCTCGTTTTGACAAATTGGCCAGGAACTTCTTGAGTTTTCTCTATCTCGTCAGTGCTCTCTTTTGGCTCAAATGAAAGATCAACACAACCTAGAGAGATGATCCTAATCGATCCCTGAGCCCCAGCTTGAGAGAAACTATCCCCCAGCCCTGTCCAGAAGGGGATCCTGCCGCCCACAGGGGATCCCGTCTTCGAGAGGCGTCCAGCCCGGCTGCCAAAGATCCCGGTTCTTCAGGGTAGCAGCGTTCACCCAGAGGCGCACCTGGGGATCGCAGACGGCTCTGAGCTCGGCAAACACCAGCCCTCCTTCCCCTTGTTGGCGAGCGGTGACCTGAAAATGTCGCCAACCCAGAACAGGCTGAACGGAAGTCCATTTGGAGCCGAGGAGGTGCGGGAAAGGCTGTTTCCGACGGGGTTTGTTGCGAGCCACGGGACGGAGGGTGCGAGCGGGTAAGGGATGAAAGGGACCCAGCTTTCCGGCCATTCCTGAGGACGGCAGCGGGGATCGAGGGGAGCGGCAAAGCCAGCCGAGATCCTGAGTTTCCCTCAGATCCGCCTGTGATCGGTATGTGTGATCGGTATGATCGAGGGGATCCCTTTCCACTCCAGCCTATCCAACCATGGAGCAGCACCGGCAACGGCTTCAGTTCTCTTTCTGGCAGGCAGTCTTGAAGGGGGGCCTTCTGTTTCTGATCCTGGCTGGCCTAATCTTGGGAACAGGCCTGCCCTTGGGAGCGGCAACCGGCCCCACTTTGTCCGGCAAACTTACGGGGCCAGAGTGGCGACAAGCAGACCCGGAGGCCAAGCAGGACTTTTGTCGCAAAGCCTTTCAAGCGTTTCGCGCCTCTCCTTCCCAGAGCTACATCATCAGCTCCAATGTGCAGGCTTTGACCCCAGAAGGTTTGTGTCGGCGCTTGGATCAGTTTTATCAGTATGCCGTCAACGACGAGATCCCCATCAACCAGGCGGCCAATATTGCCCCATTGCTGTTTTCAGACTTACCCCTGGAGCAGCCTTGATCCCTGTGGAGCGCTTGGTCTGCTGGGGACAAAGGCGGCGGGCGAGGATCTGGGCCCAGCTCTCAACAGTTTGGCCGGATCTAGACAGGCGTAGCCAGAGGTTCCGGGGGTGCAGGGAAAGGGAGCTGCTGCAGTTGGGGTTGGTGGGGGCGGATCCCCATCGCTTGGCGCATCAAGGCAGGCTTGAGCAGCGGCAAAACCTCCAGTCCCCACAGGCCCAGGCGACGCAAGACCAGCAACGGCCAGCTTCGGTTGGAAAAGAGGCGATTGGCAGCATCGGTTGCAAAAAGAACCAGCGCGTTTTCTGGGCGGCGACAGCGCTCGTAGGCTTGTAGCAAAGCCGGATCGCCGGGATCCCGGCCCGCCATTTTGGCTTCGATCAACAGGGCAGCCAAGGCCGCCACATCCCGCATGCCCAGATTCGCTCCCTGCCCCCCCAGCGGATGGGTGGTATGGGCAGCATCCCCCACCAAAGCCAGCCGGGATCCGATGTAGGTTTGGGCATGGGCCCGCTGTGGCTCATAACAGGCTCTGGGAGAGGCCGCCAGCAAGGCTCCCAACTGGGATCCAAACCAAGGCCGGATGGCCTGCAGAAACTCAGCCTCAGATAAGCCCATCAGCCGATCTCGATCCGCTTGGCGAACTGTCCAGACGACACAACTGCGATGGGGATCGGAGGTGGGCAAAATGGCGAAGGGACCGCTGGCCTGAAAGCGCTCGTAGGCCACCTGCCGGTGAGGATGCTCATGGGTGAGGGTGGAAACGATGCACACCTGCCCATAGCCCCAGCGGGATAACGGGATCCCAGCCTGTTCCCGCAGCCGCGAACGGGCCCCATCTGCAACCACCAGCAGAGCAGCCCGCAGGGTTTGCCGGGATCCCTCCTGAGCCAGCAGCTCTACCCGCAGGTGATCTGCTGCAGGGGAGAAACTTTGCACCTGGGCGGGGCTGAAAAGCGTTACCGAAGGGCACTCGCGAATGCGCTGCAACAGAGCTTTTTGGGTAATTTGATTTTCCACGACGTAGCCCAGCGCCGGCGCTTGGAGCGTTTCGCGGCACAACTGAGCCATCCAGGGGCTTTCCCCATCAGCTTACTAGCGCAGGAGCCCCGCACTGTACCCGTAGGGTCAGTGCCGGGAGGAATGCGAGGTTACAATAGAACCATGACCCAAGTCCTGACCGTCTCCTGCAAGCTCAAGGTAGCCCAGTCGCAAGCCGCCAAATTGGACGCGACTTTGGAGGCTTTTGGCCAAGCCTTGAATTGGGTCAACCAGAACACGCCGGAGAAGATCGTCAACGCGGTCAAACTGCAATCCCTTTGCTACTACGAGACTCGAGCCCGGTTTGGCTTGTCCAGTAACTTGGCTCAACAGGTGTGCAGACGGGTAGCGGGTTCCCGCAAAGTGGCTAAGCAGAAAAAGCGTCCCGTCAAGGAGTTTAAGAGCGGCTTTGTTACCTACGACGCCCGTATCTTTTCGTTCCGTCAAAAAGACTGGACGGTGTCGCTGACCACGGTGGAAGGGAGAGAACGCTTTGAGCTAGCCATTGGCAACTACCAGCGTGGGATGCTGGCTGGTTCCAACCCCAAATCTGCCACCCTGGTCAAGCGCAAAGATGGCTCCTACTACATCCAGATTTGCGTAGAGAAAAAGCCACCCAAGCAACAAGATACCGACAAGGTGATCGGGGTGGATTTGGGCAGGACGGATATCGCTCATACCTCAGAAGGGGACAACTGGAATGGACAACAGTTGAACCGAGTTCGAGACCACTACTCCCGATTGAGGGCGGCACTCCAACGCAAAGCCAGTAAGGGCACCCGCAGTTCGCGGCGCAGATGCAGAGAACTGTTGCAACGGCTGTCTGGCAAGGAAAGACGCTTTCAAGTGTGGGTCAATCATCGCATCTCCAAAGTTATTGTCTCCAGGGCAAAAGCTACCAACAGCGCTATCGCTCTGGAAGACCTGACGAGGATCCGGGAAAGGGTCAATCAACAGCCACGCAGCAAGACAGAGCGTAGGCGGGCCAACAGTTGGGCGTTCTACCAACTGAGGCAGTTTCTGGAATACAAGGCGAGAGTTGCGGGGGTGACTGTGGTGCTGGTGCCGCCCGCCTACACCAGCCAGACCTGCCACAAGTGCCTGCACATCCATCCCGACCCTGCGCAATCCTACCGCAGTGGTAAGTCGTTCAAGTGTGGACACTGTGGATGGGAAGGGGATGCGGACTTTAATGGTGCGAATGTGATTGCGCTTTTGGGGGCTGTCGTAAACCAGCCTAGAGGTTCGGGCCTGTTTTGTTCTCTGGTAGAGCAAAGCAGGCTCAGGGCTGCTGAAAGCCCGCTCCGTACCGCTTAGCGGTCGGAGTCGGGTAGTTTACAGACCTGAATGCGGTGAATGGGAGAAACTCCCCAGGCTTCCATGAGGGGCCACACCCCAATTCGCTGCAGAATGCGGGCTGTCCCCAGAGCCAAAGCGCTGGCTCGGCCATCCGCCCCCACCCCCTGCGAGAGATCCCGCCCCTCGATCAGCCCGACGCGGATCCCGGCCTGGCCCAAAGCGGCTGCCAAGGTGGATCCCACCATCCCAGCTCCGGCAATCACCACCTCGAAGTCCAGTCGCCTTGGCTTGGCTGCTGTCGGAGCAATGGCTAGGGGAGCAGCGGAAGTGGGCAAAAGGCTCATGGGCACTCACGGCAAGTAGGCTTAACTTCCATTCTAGGGTTCCTGCACCCGGCAGTCCGCTAAGGACAAGCGGCAAGTGGGGTCAAAGTGCTACGAGGGATCCCTTTTGATCTCAGCCCCTTTGTTTGCTGCTGCAGGGTGGAATCCCTGTGGGTAGCTGATACATTTACGCTGAACACTGCTGAACATCACTGTTCAACTATGCAGCGATAGCATTCTGTTTGTTTCCAAACAGAATGGCGGTATCCCGC
>NZ_JBSSBV010000080.1:0-4235 GCF_054059115.1 Thermostichus sp. MS-CIW-26 | reverse complement strand
GGCCTGTGGATCGAACTGCACGGGCGGTCGGAAGCAGGAACCCGCCGAGACGACTGCGCAAGGAGCCATCCATGCGCAGCGTGGTAGGAATCTCCAGCCTTCAGGCCGGGGAGGATGTCAATTTCCCAGTTTCACCCTCCTCTCTGGCTCAGCTTGGAGCCAATGGCCTCATCGGCAAACCCTTCAACGCCGCCACCCTGGCTGCGGACATCTGTGCTCTGCTGGGCTGGGATCCCTGACTCAACCCTGAACCCGCCCCAAAGACCCCTGGGATCCCACCGATATCCGCCAAATCGCGTAGAAGAAACGTACAAATTGCCTACGCAAATCCTCGATGTTTCTCTGTACTTCCACTGATCTCGAGGCTATGATAGGGGCATGAACGTTAGAAATACGGAGGAAACACAGATGCAAGTCAGTGAAGATCTAACCCTGGACTACCGTACTTACCGCATAGCAGCCCTATTGAGCGAGAGCTTCTCTTTGGGAGCACTGCTGGGAGTATCCCTCAAGTGGCAGAACGATGTCTCCTCCGTGAATGAGCCGCGGCCCAGGGCTTCCCATCTTTCCCTGCAGGACATCGAGCAGCGCTACCTCACCTCTTGGCAAAGATAGTCTTCTCCCTTCAAAAACCATCTCTCAAACAGAACCAGCCATGAATACAAGTCTTGACTCTGTTACTCTGCCCTCCAGCATCCAAGAAATCGTGGAGCAGGTGTTCCGCAGCAGCTTCCTCAGCTTGGGCCAAGAGAACCGCATCAATGAGCTGCTCTTTCAGCGGCGCTACTCTGAGGCTGACCTGGAACTGTTGGACTGCCTAAGCTTGGCGTTGCTGAACCATCAAATTGAGACGGAAAAACGTTCTGCGGCAAAAGCTGCCTGACCCCCAAAACGCATCAAGTTCCTCCAAAGCAAAAGGGGATCCCAGCTGGATCCCCTTATTTGTCCAATCTGAGTCCAGTGACCTAGCTGATCTCCAAGGAAAACCCTGGAAGCGCCCCGGCAAGCATTCCAGAGTTCTTGCAGGATGTGGGGACTAGACCGCAACGGTCTTCTTCACCTGAGCCGCCAAAGCTCCAGAAGCATACTTGGCTGCCATCTCATCCAAGGTAACCACCGGAACTTTGGTGCCATGGCCAGCACAGCCGAAGGCAATGTAGCGCTCAGCACAGACTTTTTGCATTTCCTTGATGGAAGGCTTGAGGAAGTGGCGGGGGTCAAACTCTTTCGGATTCTCGGCCAGAGCGCGGCGCACGGCAGCTGTGATGGCCAGGCGGTTGTCGGTGTCGATGTTTACTTTGCGCACTCCATTTTGGATGCCCCGCTGAATTTCTTCCAGCGGCACACCGTAAGTCTCGGGAATGGAGCCGCCGTATTCGTTGATGATGTCGATCAGCTCCTTGGGCACCGAGGAGGAACCGTGCATCACCAGGTGCGTGTTGGGCAGGCGGCGGTGGATCTCAGCAATGCGCTCCATGTCGAGGATGTCACCAGTGGGCTTCCGGGAGAACTTGTAGGCGCCATGGCTGGTACCAATGGCTACGGCCAGCGCATCCACCTGAGTTCGCTCCACAAAGTCCACCGCTTGGTCGGGGTCGGTGAGGAGTTGGTCATGGCTGAGCGCCTCTTCCGCGCCGTGGCCATCTTCCGCTTCCCCACGGCCCGTTTCCAGGGATCCCAGGCAGCCCAGTTCCCCTTCCACACTCACCCCGATTGCATGAGCCACTTTCACCACCTCGGAGGTAACGGCCACGTTGTACTCGTAGCTGGCCGGGGTCTTGGCATCTTCCTTGAGGGATCCATCCATCATGACGCTGGTGAAGCCGTTGCGGATGGCGGAATAGCAGGTAGCCGGGCTATTGCCGTGGTCTTGGTGCATGGCGACGGGGATGTGGGGGTAGGTCTCCACTGCCGCCAGGATCAGGTGCCGCAGAAAGTTCTCGCCCGCATACTTGCGTGCCCCTCGAGAGGCTTGCAGGATAACGGGGCTGTTGGTTTCATGGGCTGCCTGCATGATTGCTTGGATCTGCTCCATGTTGTTGACGTTGAAGGCAGGAATGCCGTAGCCATGTTCGGCGGCATGATCCAGCAGCGTCCGCATTGCAACGAGAGCCATCGGTTACCTCCTGAGGTGCTGACCTAGTGCGTATGAGATTTGCTTACCGTTGATCTTAAGATACTTTTTACGTTTTGGCGGATAAGCCGCCGGGGATCTGCGTATCTTGCCGAGGGATCTTTGCAACCATTGGCCGTGATGCTCGCGCTCAGGCGCAACAGGCGCACCGACATCTTCAGATACAGTGGGGAAGGGCAAGACTGTTGGGCGCTTGCATCGAGGATGGATCTGCCCATGCCCGCTCAATTTATCTCTTAGTCTCTCTAATTCTACTGTGGTGTTTTTGTGTTGTTTGCCCGGAGGAATGGGAACGTGCGTTGCAATCGCTGGCCGGTCTTGGGTGTAAAGCCAACAAGGGCTCTGTCCTGCTGGGGCAAAAGGCTGCGCTGGGTGCGAGGAACCGGTTTGGCAATGGCCTGCTGGGCAGTGGCGGGCCTTCGGTCGGCAGCTTGGGGGATCCCCGGGCAATCTCCGGATCAGGTGGCGGCCTGGGTGAGGGACAATCCTGTGCTGCGGCCCCGTCCGGGCGAAACCCTGAACATCAACCGAGTGGAGCCGGATGGATCCCGTTTTACGTTCTTGGCTTCGGTGGCTCCGCCGGGACGGATCATCAACCCGCTGGATCGGGAGACGATTCGCTCGGAACGGATGACGTTCTTTCGCCCCCAAGGACTGACAGCAGAGGATCTCTTTCAAGCCATTCGCGATGTCTATGGGCCGGAGATCGCCGCCGATCTGGATCAGGCGGTGGAGGTGATTCGCTACCCGTCCCCAGAAGCTCTGGCAGGCAGTCCGGGCTATACCTTGGCCCTTGCCATCCAAGGGGTGGTGCTGCGGGGAAACCAATTTGTGTACTGGCTGGAGCTGACGCAAAACCCCGATGGCCGTGTACAGCAGGGGCAGGTGTGGGTGTTCCAAGAGGAATGGCTACCCAAGGTGGAAGGGGAGTTGGCGGAACGTTTCCCCTTGCAGGTGATGACCCGTTGAGGGGCCCCCAATCTTTATCCCCGAGGAGAAGGGCGCTCAGGGGCGGAGGGAGTTGCTGACATCCAAAGCCGGCAATTCCACCCGTTCTACCTGGGGCCGAAAGCCCAACCAAGGAGTGGCCAACTGGGCAAATCGCTCTGGATCCCCGCTCACACAGAAACGGTGGGGTTCTCCCCAAGCAGCGGTCAAGGGGCGACGCAAGTCCCACAAACTCAATTCGCGGGCCAGGGATCCCACCAGCGCCATCCCTGGATCTACCCGTTTGACCGAGGACGGCAGCAAAGGCTTCAGGATTGGATCCAGCAGGGGGTAGTGAGTACAGCCATAGACAAGAGTATCGATCCCCTGTTGCAACAGCGGTTGCAGGTAGCGTTCAGCCGCCTGTCGCAGAGCAGGGCTATCCAGCCATCCGGCTTCAATGAGAGGGACGAACTCAGGGCAGGCCTGCTCCCAACAGTAAACGGGGTACGGAAAACGTTTGGGATCCAGAGCGCTGTACTCTTGAATGGCTCTTGAGTAAGCGCGACTCTTGACCGTGGCCATCGTGGCGAGCACCCCAATGCGGGATCCCTGGGCCAGTGCTGCCTGGGCGCCGGGTAGGATCAACCCCAGAACGGGCAGGGCAAACTCCTGCCGCACGTGGTCCAGAGCCAAGGCCGAGCTGGTATTGCAGGCCATCACCACCAGCTTCACCGGCTGTGCCTGCATCCATGTCAGAATTTGCCGCACAAAGGCCAGGATCTCCTCTGGCGAGCGTTCCCCATAGGGCAACCGCGCTGTGTCGCCGAAGTAGATGAGCCGTTCCTGGGGGAGTCGGCGGCGTAAGGCTCGCCAAACCGTCAGCCCGCCCAAGCCGCTGTCAAACACCCCAATTGGCCAACTGGGATCTGGCTCTGATTTCCACTCCCACTGCATGCTCCGTTCTCCTCAACACCTTGGCCTAAGCTGCTGTATCCTACCCTGCTTTCGAGAATCTCGGCGACAGATTCCCTGCCTTCCCTCTGAGATCAACTGGGCCAACTGGATCGTCAATTCGATCAGCTAGAAATCGCAGGAGCCCCGCACTGTACCCGTAGGGTCAGTGCCGGGAGGAATGCGAGGTTACAATAGAACCATGACCCAAGTCCTGACC
>NZ_JBSSBV010000079.1:0-5696 GCF_054059115.1 Thermostichus sp. MS-CIW-26 | reverse complement strand
TAAACAGAAAGATCAACTGGTAGTAATCCGTACTGAACATATTATACATTATTTTCAGTATAGTTGAGCTTATTATTGACTAGAGTCATGCTCCTATCAGGGATCCCTGTGGGCAGCCAGAATGGCCTGAGCAGCCAGGTGGCCGGAGAGGGTGGCCCCTTCCATGCTGTCGATGTAGTCTTGGGCGGTGTAGCTGCCGGCAAAAAAGAAGTTGGGTACTGGGGTCTTTTGCTGTGGGCGATAGGGATCCATGCCCGGCGCTTCTCGATAGAGGGAGTGGGCCAGTTTCACCACGCTGTACCAGGTCATGTTCAGCTGCCGGGATGAGGGAAACAGCTCGTGGACTTGGTGCAACACGTGCTGGGCAATTTGCTCGTTGGGCATGGCTATGAAGGGATCCCCCGGCGTGAGCACGCATTGTAATAGAGATCCCTGGCCCGGCTTGTAGTAGTCGGCGGGGCTGGTGAGGGCCAGATCGGCAAAACAGGAAAAATCGGCATCGGCGGTGTAGAGGAGATTGTCGATACCCAGAGCCTCTGGGTGTTGGCTGGCTCGTTTGGCCTGGCCTTGGGGGTTCAGCTCCGTCACCCAGCCATCGAAGCGCAATTGCACCGTGGCCACCGGTACGGATTCCAGCTTGTAGAGGTTGTCGAATTGTGGCCACTGCCGCCACACTTCCGGGATCAGCCGCTTGGCCCCTTCCACCGCCGCTGCGCACACGTACACATCTGCCTCTACCCGCTCTCCATTAGCCAAGAGCAAGCCGGTCACGGGGTAGGGAGAGGAGTCGCTCACTTCAATGCGGCTGACCCCTCTGCGGGTGTGGATCTGGCCCCCGCGGGCTTGGATGTAGCGGACGATAGGCTGAGTGAGATAGGTGTCCGGGGATCCCTTGAGGAAATTGAGCTTGGAGGCCTCTGTTTTGCTGGCAAACATCTGAAAGATCGTCAGCATGCAGCGGGCAGAAATCTGCTCTGTATCGATAAAGCCCAAGGCATAGGCAATCGGGTTCCACATCCGCTTCAGGCTACCCTCGGATCCCCCATGCCGCCGAAACCAATCGGCAAAGCTCATCCGATCCAAGGCGCGAATTTGCCGCATTGCCCCTTCATAGTCCAGCAAGCCGCGAATCAAGGGGCTGGTGCCCAGCGCCAAGGCGTTGCGCAGCTTGTCCGCCCAAGAGAGCTGCTCGGTGGTGAAAAAAGCTTTGAGGCCGTTGAAAGGCGCCCCCAGGGGAAAGCGAAAATCCAGACTGGCCGTTTGCCCACCTCGGTTGACAAAGATGTGGGTGTGCTGCTTGGGCAGCAGGTTCTCGTAGGCCCCCACCTTTTTCATCAGGGCAAACAAATTGCTGTAGTTGCAGAAAAAAACGTGCAGCCCCATCTCGATGTGGTTGCCATCGGCATCCTGCCAGGATCCCACCTTGCCGCCGACAAAAGGCCGCGCCTCGTAGAGCTGCACCTCGTGTCCTGCCTCGACCAAATCGACTGCCGTCACCAACCCAGCCAATCCGGCCCCAATAATGGCTACCCGCATAGCAATACCCTCAAACAGGCGCTGCCCGGGATCCCGCCCAGACTTTGCGCAACTGCAAAGAAAGATGAACTTCTCTCATTCTGGAACAAAATGCGCCAGGGATCCCTGACTTGACAAACCACCGCAAAACTTGCCATCATAAATTTCCCGACGCGGATGTAGCTCAGTGGTAGAGCTTCTCGTTGCCAACGAGACGGTCGCGCGTTCGAATCGCGTCATCCGCTTGCTTAGGCTTGTGAACCCATTCAAGAGGGGAATGAGATCCCTGCAAGGGAGAGGGCCGTGACGGTAGTCCCAAGGAGCTCCCCCTTTCCTCTCTCCCCAAAGGAGTCAGCCCTCACTCCCAGCTCTTCTCCCTCTGGAAGACGGGAGAGTAGGGGTCTCGGTTTGATTGGGCTGATTTGGGAATGGTTTGATTTGGGGAGCGTAGAAGGTCTCCAGGCTGTCACGGTCGCCCACAAAGCGCCAGTGCCAGGGTTCGTAATTCACCCCCTGAGGGTTGTCTCTGGGGAAAGACAGCTCAAAGCCAAAGCGGGCCGCGTTGCTCTGCAGCCACTGGAAGGCCGGGGTGGTCTCAAAGGCTTCTTGAGTATCCCACTGCGGAAACCCGGCATCCCCAAGGTCGATGGCATAGCCAGTGTGGTGCTCGCTATAGCCAGGGGGAGCACTGACAGCAGCTCGTTCCTCGGGTCGCAAGGCTCGGGATTGAGCCAATTGAAAAAACAAGAATTCCTGATCCGCAATGGAGCGAAACCCGGAAATAGGGACAAGGCGGATCCCGGCAGCTTGAGCTGCTTCGCTCATGCGAAGGTAACTTTCGGCAGCCGCCTGGCGCAGGCGCACCTCTCGACCACGGTAGCTGCCCACCACCCGCAAGCTGTCTGCAGGGGCTTCGGAATAGGCATAGTGCCCCAACAGAGAAGGTCGCCCATTCTGCACAGTTGGCTGCGGCAGAGAGGGCTGACCGGCTTCCTCCAGAACTTGGGGATCCGCCGCCTGCTGGGATCCCGGTAACTTCTCTATCCCCCAACCCGCCAGGAGCACTAGCCCAACCAGCACCAGGCCCAAGACTAGACGGGACCTCAGGGCAGGCACCGAACTTTGCGCTTTTTTCGCCGGAGTGGACTGGCGACGGGCGACCGGAATGTCGTCGTTCATGCGCAAAGGCCGGGATCTAGCGAGGAGTACTGAAAAGAGGCAGCGTTTCTACAAACCCAAATCCGCCAAAATATCGCGGGCATGGGTTTCGGTATTGATGTTCTGGTAGACCTTGACAATTTTGCCCTCGCCATCAATGACGTAGGTCACCCGCTTGGCATAGCCGCCCCCGTCCACATCGTAGGCGCGGGTGATCACCCCACTGCTATCCACCAGTAGGGGGAAAGGCAAGTTGTATTTTTCGGTGAACTTCTGGTGAGAGGCTTGGTTGTCCATGCTCACCCCCAGCACCACCACGTCCTTGCTTTGGTAGTCGGCGTAGGCGTCGCGGAATCCACAGGCTTCTTTGGTACAGCCGGGGGTGTCGTCTTTGGGATAAAAGTAGAGGACTACGGTTTTCCCGGCAAAATCAGCCAGAGAGACTTGGTTGCCTTGGGTGTCAGTGGTGTTGAACCCAGGAGCAGGGGTGCCAACAGCGAGAACCATAGGTGCGTGACCCAAAAAGTGTGATGAATAGGGCTGCCCTCAGCATTTTCTTCAGCCCTGCTTGTCTCTGTCAAGGCATTACCGCTCCAGCTTGGCATTGCAGCTCGGCCACCAGCTCTTGAAGCTCCGCCGATAGATTGCCGGGCAGCCGTCGCCTCAGAATCTCTGCCAACGATCGATAATACCACAGGGATCCCTCTTTTCCGGCGGAAAACCGCTGCCAGAGTTCATCCCCCAGTTGGCGAAAATCCCGCAAGATGCAGCGGGCGTTGTGCAGCTTGTCAGAGGCGGCCACCAACAAAACCGAGGCATTTGCCGTTTCCAGGTGCTTCAGGTAGGCGGTTTTGCGCTCTTTCCAGTTTTCTTTGGGCTCGCCTCGGGAGCCATCGCTTTCGGTATCCGTACATCCCAGGATGATCTGCAGCACCCGTTCTCCAAAGTGCTCCCGGATCTGTTGCTCAATCTGGGCCCGGGGCTCGCCTGTGTTGTGGGGGCCGTCCTCTAGGCTGTCGTGGAGCAGAGCGGCAATCGCTTCATCTTCATCCGCCCCATGCTCCAGGGCGATGGCTGCTACGGCCAACAGATGGCTGAGGTAAGGGATCCCGGTTCCCTTGCGGGTTTGAGAAGCATGCCAGCGATGGGCATAGTGCATTGCCTGCACAAACCGCTGTGTGAGTTGCGTTGACATCTGGACTCTCCAATTGGGGTTAAGTTGACTGCTGGGGCAAGGTTGATCCAAGCGAGTCTCAGGCGTTGAGACTGCAAATCAGAAAATGGTTAGAGAAGATGAGCACTTCTGATCACTTTAAATAAACAAGGTTAAGACGCTGTGCCGCCTACCCTCACCCCCAGCCCCTCTCCCTGCCTTGGGAGAGGGGAGTCAGGGATCGATGTAACTGTGCTGAGATGGCAAGGTTTAGCCGGTGGCCGGAGTCTGTTTTGCAGGCAGCGGCACCAGCGTTCCTGTCCCCTGCCAAGCGCACAAATCCACGAACTGGTCGGCTATCCGAATTAACGCCGGGTTCGTGTTCGGCCTGTAGGCGGCTACCTCCAGCCGGCAGCCTTGGCGGCGGATATGCTTGAGGGCCGGCACAAAATCTCCATCCCCACTCAGCAGCAGCACCGTCTCGTAGTGGGAGTGCATCGCCATCAAGTCCACGATCAGCTCCCCATCCAGATTGGCTTTGCGGCTGCCGTCGGCGTGGATCACCACCGGCTTGGTGACCACCCGATAGCCCTGTTTTCTCAACTCCCGCAGGAAACGACGCCGAGCTAGGTTGTGGCGATCTACCCCGCTGTAGACATGCACTTCCATCTCGGATCTGCCCTGGGCCAGCCAGCTGAGCAGACTGGGATAGTCGAGATGGGATCCCCACTGCTGGGCGCTGGCGTGGAGATTGGCCGCGTCGATGAACACCCCCAGGGCTTTGCGGGGAAAAGCAGGGGTCGGCTGGGATGCCACCAGCTGCTGCAGGTGTTGGAGTTGCGCCTGTACAGACTCCAGTTGCTCCAGAGTCACTTGGGGCTGGGATACCGGCAGAGCATTCAACCGCAGCTCCACGGCTTTTAACCGCTGCTGGATTTGCTGGATGGCCTGGGTGATGGGGGCCAGCTGTTGCCGCACGGACAGATGAGACGTGGGCCGAGCTTCGAGGGCGTCGATCCGCCCTTGTAATGTTTCCAGTTGGGCCGCCGTCTGCTGCTGCTGTACCCAGATGGGCTCCAAAACCTTTACTTTCTGCTCGAGCTCTTGAATGGCTTCAGACGGGGAAGCCAAGGTCTGCTGCAGAAGGGACGGTTCAGCAGTGAGCCGAGCGTCCAGCACCTCGAAACGCGCTTGCAGGGTCTCCAGTTGGGTTGCTGTCTGTTGCTGCTGTGTCCAGGTCTGTTCCAGAACTTGGCCAAGCTGTTCTTCGCGGCGGCGGATGGCAGGGTAGGCTGCTGCCAAAGGTAAGAGCCCCCAGATCACTTGGCGGGTCACCAGGGCCGTCACCCCCAGGGCCAGGGATCCCGTCCACAGCCAGGTTAAGGGGAAGGCAGAAGCCCTATTCATACTCATACTCATAGTCAGCTCTCCTCAGTTTGGGTTATCGATCTGCTCGGTTGCCAGGATTTCACCTCACTCACATGGGCCACCTCAGGGATCCCTCTCGAAGATCGAGATGCCCAGAACTCCCAGAGGCATCGAAGAGGAGCAATTCAGCAACTGCAGTATGCCTGCTATTGGAAGGGGAATCTTCCAATCGCTGGACAAACGTATTTCCCTTGTTGAGCAAACGGATCAGATATCGAGTCAGTTATCGAAAGCAGGCTTAAACTTGTTCCTCTTGACCGACAGGCCCCGTGGCCCGCTCAACCTGGATTCAACGTCCAAGCTATTGGCTGACGGTATGGGCCGTAAAACCATTGAACGGAGCAGGGTCAGCTAGAAATCGCAGGAGCCCCGCACTGTACCCGTAGGGTCAGTGTCGGGAGGAATGCGGAAGTTACGATAGAACCATGACCCAAGTCCTGAC
>NZ_JBSSBV010000078.1:0-5756 GCF_054059115.1 Thermostichus sp. MS-CIW-26 | reverse complement strand
CGGGATACCGCCATTCTGTTTGGAAACAAACAGAATGCTATCGCTGCATAGTTGAACAGTGATGTTCAGCAGTGTTCAGCGTAAATGTATCAGGATCGTTCTGCAACAAAGCTTGAAAGCCTACAGATCGGCTTTCCCGTTATCGAGAAAGGCTTGGCCGCCAAGAAGGGCGTGAACTCAGCCTCCCGGTAGCTGCCCAACAATGACGAATGGGAGAGCCGGCCCTCTACCCCGCAGAGAGCAATGCCGGGTCGCTCACGCCCCAGTGTCCAGCAAGGTCAAGTTGCTGAAGGTGAAGCGCTTCTCCACAGGGCCGGTTTCCGTCTCCGTCTGGATACGCCGCTCCGAGAGGATGTAATACTTGCCCACTTTTGTGTACAGATCCTCGAATTGGCTGCGCCCGCCTTTTTGCTCGCCCGTTTGGGGATCGTGATAGACGGAATCGTAGCGGTGGGAAAGATAGCCTTCGCCGGTATCGTGGCTGCTGAAGGTGTGGATGGTAACCACCACTCCGTGGATATGCCGATGCACCATGGTAACCTGGTTATCGCGCACGTGGTAGCGATCCCCTTCGGCTTTGCCCCCCACCAGGATCTCTACTGTGCCATCGGGCAGGGTTTGGCCATAGCGGAAGGTGTTGTTCCCATGGGTCTCGTCGAAGCTGCGGCGCACCCGGTGAATGGCAATCTCCCAGAGTTGGTTGTGAATGGCTTTTCGAGCTTCCTCATCTTCTACGCCCGTAACGGTGGCCTTTAGGTCTGCCCCCACTCGCACCTGCCCAACGAATGTGCGCTCCCCATCCCAATAGGTGACCTCGGCGCTGTAGCCTGGGAAAGCGGGATCCCAGGTGTAGCGGTTTTCATAGGCGGCCCGAAACAACTCTTGGGCAGAGACTTGAGTGGCAATCATCGGCTGTCTCCTTCCTGTTTTCCTTGCAAGCACTTCCCCTGAGCATCCATCATACCGCCCCCTGCTGTTGGGCTGCCCCCCAGTTGCCTTCGCTGAGAACCTGCATCTGGTGAACTGGCCTAGCCGCTCCCCTGTCCGCTGCTGCAGGATAGAAGCACAGCCATGGGAACTTCTTCCTCACACCCAATTTGGCTTGCGAGTTTAGCCGCTGCTGTGATCCCCAGAGTATTCTCTGAGAAGGGTTCGCCTATTTTTTGTGGGTGAGGAGGGAGATTGAAAGGTTTTGACAATCGCGTCAGCGGGGCGGATCCCCTAGAGCCTGGCCTGACGCCGCCCCAGACCGGCATGGCAACCGCGCCAGAGATGATGGGGCCAGTGCTGAAAATCATTGGCAAGCAGACCCTGAGTGGCCACATCCCTATTGGCGGGGCAAAAAACTCTGCCTTGGCGCTGATGGCCGGGGCCATCTTGGCTCCTGAGGCCTGTCGAATTCACAACGTGCCGCGTCTGCTGGACATTGAACGCATGGGGCAGATCCTGGCCACGCTGGGAGTTAAGGTTTCCCATGTTGGCAATACCCTGGACCTGGATGCCAGCTCCCTCAAAACCTCTCAAGCCCCTTATGAATTGGTCAGCCAGTTGCGGGCCAGCTTTTTCATCATAGGGCCTCTGTTGGCGCGGCTGGGGGTGGCCAGAGTTCCCTTGCCCGGCGGCTGTGCGATTGGGTCTCGTCCTGTGGATCTGCATGTGCGGGGTCTACAAGCCTTGGGGGCGACGGTCCAAATCGAGCATGGGGTGGTTCATGCCTATGCCCGTAAACTGTTGGGAACCCGAATTTACCTGGACTATCCCAGCGTCGGTGCCACCGAGACCTTGATGATGGCCGCTACGCTGGCGGATGGAGAAACGGTGATCGAGAACGCCGCCCAAGAGCCGGAGGTGGCGGATCTGGCCCGTTTTTGTCAAGCCATGGGGGCCCGCATTCGCGGTGTCGGCACCAATACGGTTGTGGTGGTAGGGGTGCCCCGCTTGCATGGAACAGAGTACACGGTCATTCCCGACCGCATCGAGGCCAGCACCTATCTCATTGCCGGGGCCATTACCCGCTCTCACCTCACAGTTGGCCCTGTCATTCCCGATCATCTGCGGGCGGTGATCGCCAAGTTGCAAGCGATGGGGCTGCGGGTGGAAGAGGAAGGCCCAAACCGGTTGCGCATTGCCCCAGCTCAACTGAGCTCAGGCTGGCTGTGTCAGGCAACCGATATTCAAACGCTGCCCTATCCTGGTTTCCCCACCGATGTGCAGGCGCCGATCATGGCTTTGGCCGCCTTGAGCGAGGGCAGTTGCACCATTGAGGAGACAGTGTTTGAAAACCGCATGCACCACATTCCCGAGCTGAATCGCATGGGAGCCGATATTCGCCTGAAGAACCGAGTGGCCCTGATCCGAGGGGTGCCGTCCCTTTCCGGCGCTCCGGTGGTGGCTACCGACCTGCGGGCGGGTGCAGCCCTGGTGTTGGCCGGTCTGGCGGCTGAAGGCTGCTCCACGATCCACGGATTGCACTACATCGACCGGGGCTACGAAGCCATTGATGAAAAGCTGCGCAGTGTCGGGGCCAAGGTGTACCGCAGCGAAAGCCCGACAGCGCAATTGGGGAAATGAGCTGTTTCACTGCTGTCTGAAATTTGAAGAGGAAAGAACTGCTCCTCTCCCTGCTTATCGTCTGGCCCCAATGCTCGGTGACCGCTTGCCAGGTTAGCTTTCCAGCCGTTTCGCAAGTATCGAGTTGTCTGGTGACTCAACGCAGTCAGGTTGAGTATCGTAGGTCAGAGGTGGTGGGGAGGTAAAGCATGGGGATCCTGACAAGCAGCCAACGACGCTGGACAAGATGGGCTGCCGGTGTGCTGGCAGCAGGAGCGGCTCTGGGTGGAGCTGTCTGGGGCTTCTACACCTCATCCTGGGCAGAAACCGCGGAGGTGGCCTCTGCACCAGAAGACAGGGATCCGACGCAACTGCCTCAAACTTCCACAGTGGCCTTTCTGCAAGCCTATGCAGCGCTGCAAGCCGGCCAAGCGCAATCTGCCTTGAAGCATTTGCAGGGGCTGGAAGAGAGCCTGCCGGTTCTGAGGGAAGAGATTTGGAAGCTCAGGGCCCAAGCCTATGAACAGTTGCAGGACAAGGAAACAGCCCAAGGGATCTGGTGGCCCCAGATTTTGCAGGAATATCCCCACAGTCCTGTCGCTGCCTATGCCCTCTGGGGGATGGACCAGGTGGATCGGCTGCGGCAGCAATTTCCCACCCATCCGCTGACCGGACGTGCCCTCAAGCATTTGCTAGAGCTGAACCCCGACCGCTATGACCTGCTGCGGGATTTGGCCCAACATCACCCGCAAACCCCTGGGCTAACGCCGCTGCTGGATCGCTGGCGGCAGGCTCAGGAGGGATCCCTCACGGCTTCCGACTGGCAGATCCTCGCCGATGCCTACTGGGAGCAACGGGAGTACGGCAAAGCTGCCCGGGCCTATGGGCGTGCCCCCGCCACCTCTCAGAACCTCTACCGCTGGGGCCGCAGCCACCAGATCTCGCGGGAGTTTCCCCAGGCCAAAGCGGCTTACCAAGCGCTGCTGGCACAGTTTCCCGATGGGCCAGAGGCTTCTCTCACCCGCCGCCGTTTGGCGGAACTGAGCGACCTGCCGACGGCAATTGAACTCCTCCGACAGGTGGGATCCGGCTCAGATAAAGAAGCTCCAGAGGCGTTGCTCAGCCTCAGCCAGCTCTATGATCGCAACGCCAGCCCCCAATCGGCCCAAGCCACCCGGCAAGCCCTTTGGGATCGCTTTCCGGCCAGCGAAGCTGCAGCCAATGCCGCCTGGACAGTGGCCTGGAGCCAAGCACAAGCAGGCAATCTCAGCCAAGCCATCGCCCTGGCCCAACAGATCGGATCTGCTCAGCGGGACACGGAAATGGGGGCACAACTGCTCTACTGGGCGGGCAAATGGCGGGAACAGCAGGGGGATGTGGCTGCAGCTCGGCAAACCTATCGGCAGGTGCTGCGGCAGTTTCCCCACACCTACTACGGCTGGCGGTCGGCAGTGCAACTGGGCTGGCCGGTGGGGGATTTCTACAGCGGGCGCAAAAGGGTTGAGGTGGATTTTCAGCCGGTGCGCCAACCGTTGCCAGGGGTCTCTGCAGTTACGCAAACCCTGCATTTGATGGGAGCCAGCCAACTGGCCTGGGAACGCTGGCAGGGCGAAACTCCCGTGCAGCGGGATCCCGGCCAGATGAGCGTTGCCGAGCGCTTTGTTACGGGCATTTTGCGCAACAGCGCCGGAGAGCACCTGCGGGGCATTAACCAGGTGGCTGCTTTGCGCTTTAGCGAAGAGCCGGATCCCTTGCTGGAGACGTTGAGGCAGCGCCAAGATTTCTGGCAGGCCATCTATCCGCTGCACTACTATGCCGGCCCAGACAATTCCTGGAGCGGGGATCCCTACGCCCAACCCGGCTTGGCCCACTGGTCACGGCAATTTAACCTCAATCCCTTGATGGTGGCGGCTTTGATCCGGCAGGAATCCCGCTTTGAGCCAGAGATCGTCTCGGCCTCGGGGGCTTTGGGCTTGATGCAGGTGATGCCCGCTACTGGCCGCTGGATTGCCCAGCAGATCGGCCTGGCCCAGTACAGCCTCACCAACCCCGCCGACAATCTCTACCTGGGATCCTGGTACTTCGACTACACCCACCGCACTTACCAAGACAACACCTTGCTGGCCCTGGCCAGCTACAACGGTGGCCCCGGCAACGTGGCCAGATGGCTGAACCGCTTTGGCTTCGGGGATCCGGACGTGTTTGTGGAGCAGATCCCCTTCCCCGAAACCCGGGGCTATGTGAAGTCCGTGTTTGGCAACTACTGGAACTACTGGCAGCTCTACACCCAGGAGGGGCGCACTCTGGTCAGCCAGCGACTGCATAACCCCTCGTCTTCTTCATGACTTCCGGTTTTGTCGCGGGAGTGCTGCCGTAGAGGGAGTGGGCTTTTTTCCCACAGTATTCTGGGAGAGTTACAGTTATTCCAAGATTTGGCAGTCAAGATTTGACAGTGCCGTTCGCGCTGACAGGACGGAGTTCTATGGTCTCTGGGTCTGAACAACAGGAGAGCGTTCGCGTTAGCAGCGCGGAGCACCATCAGGGGGCGGCAGAAAAGCAGACTGCCCGACAGGAATTGGCCGTGGATTTTATTCGCCATGGCATAGCCGAGGAACCCCGGCCAGAAGTCGAGGATGCCTTTCGGGCCCTTACAGACGAAGGTCGCAGGCGCTGCCGCAAGATTGCCCGCCAGCTCAAGAACATGGGCTGGAGGTGGGATCTCCTGCTCACCAGTCCCTTGGTGAGGGCTCGACAGACCGCTGAGATCTTTTTGGACGAGAACCTGGCCGAAGCTGTGGAGGTGTTTGAACCGCTGGCTCCGGGGGGCAGTTTTGCTGACCTGGTGCGCTGGCAAGCAGAGCGGGAACCTCTGGCGTCTTTGGCTCTGGTCGGTCACCAGCCGGATCTGAGCCTGTGGGTACAAGCGGCTGTTGGTCTAAACCCGGCCAACGCCCACGCGATCACCCTCAAAAAAGCGGGCCTAGCCCAAGTGCGCTTTGCCGAAGGCCGGATTGACTACCGCCAGGGATCCCTGACTTTGTTGCTCTCCCCCAAGGTGGTGCTGCGCTGAGAAGAAGCTGGCTCATCATGATAAACGCCCAACGAGTCGGCCAGAGCATGACTCTAGTCAATAATAAGCTCAACTATACTGAAAATAATGTATAATATGTTCAGTACGGATTACTACCAGTTGATCTTTCTGTTTA
>NZ_JBSSBV010000077.1:0-6829 GCF_054059115.1 Thermostichus sp. MS-CIW-26 | reverse complement strand
CGGGATACCGCCATTCTGGTTGGAAACAAACAGAATGCTATCGCTGCATAGTTGAACAGTGATGTTCAGCAGTGTTCAGCGTAAATGTATCAGGATGGCTATGCGCATTGCTCAGATTGCCCCTTTGCATGAGAGTGTGCCCCCCAAGCTCTACGGCGGCACTGAGCGGGTTGTGTCTTGGCTCACCGAAGAGCTGGTGCGGCGGGGGCATGAGGTGACGTTGTTTGCCAGCGGCGACTCCCAAACCCAGGCTCGCCTCATCCCCTTTCGGGAGCGGGCTTTGCGTTTGGATCCCACGGCCATCGACACAGTGGCTCCTCATGTTTTGATGGTCGAGAAAGCCTTTCAGATGGCCGACGAGTTTGACATTATCCACGGCCACATCGACTACTATCCCTATGCCCTGGCCCGTCGCCACCCGCAGGTTTCTTTTTTGGCCACCCTACACGGGCGACTGGACATTCCGGAGCTGCAGCCCCTCTACACCGAGTTTCAGGACATTCCGGTGGTCTCCATCTCCAACGCCCAGCGGCTGCCGCTGCCCCAGGCCCGCTGGGTGGGGACGGTCTACCACGGCTTGCCCCTGGATCTCCACCGTTTCTATCCAGAAAAGGGGGACTACCTGGCCTTTTTGGGCCGGGTCTCCCCGGAAAAAGGGCTGGACACGGCTATTGAAATTGCGGCGCGGGCAGGGATGCCGCTGAAGGCTGCTATCAAGATCGATGCGGTGGATCGCCAGTACTACGAGTTAGAAATTAAGCCTTTGGCCAGTCGCCACCCCAATGTGGAGATCATAGGGGAAATCACCGACCAAGAGAAAAGCGAGTTTTTGGGCAAGGCCTATGCGGTGCTGTTTCCCATCCGCTGGCCGGAGCCCTTTGGGCTGGTGATGATTGAAGCGATGGCCTGTTGCACGCCGGTAATTGCCACCCGTTTTGGCTCAGTACCCGAGGTAATGGCCGACAGGCGCTCCGGCTTTATTGTCGACTCGGTGGAGGAAGCAGTGGAGGCTGTGGAGAAGGTGGGATCCCTGAGCCGAGCCGGGGTGCGGCAGGTGTTTGAGGAGCGGTTCAGCGTGGAAAGAATGGTGTCGGACTACGAGGCTCTCTACCGCCAACTGGTGAACGAGCGGCAGGAGATGTCGCGAAGAAGGCAGCTTAATAAGGCTTAGATGGGCCAAGTAGCAGCTAGGGCTGCTGGGCTGCATCGGGGGGCCCCTGCTTCTTCGCCTTCTTTGAGTGGACCGATAGCAGTAAGCTGTTCGCGTAGGAGACCGGCTGGATAGGGATCGAGAAGACCGAGATGGCAGAAGACATCATCCAAATTCAAGATCAGTACTACATCCGGGCCAGCGCCTCTTGGGTGGAGGCACGCTCTCATGTTCTCAAGCATGACAACTGCTTTGCCATCTTTGACCGGCGAGGGAACATGCGCCCCCTCGGCATCCGGGATCATGGCCTCTTCCGGGACGACACCCGCTTTTTGTCCCGCTGGGTGTTGGACTTGCAGGGAAAGCAGTTCCTGCTGCTCAGCTCAGAGGTGCGGGAAGACAAAGATATTTTGGCGGTGGATCTGACCAACCCGGAGTTCACCACCTCAGAGGGGCAGTTTATCGGTCAAGATACTCTGCATGTTTTACGGACTACTTTTTTGTGGAACAACGTTGCCTACGAGCGCATTCGCATTCACAACTACGGCTCGGCCTCGTTTCGCGTGCCGATTACCCTGCGCTTTGAGGCAGACTTTGCCGATATTTTTGAGATCCGGGGCATCCGACGGGCCCAGCGGGGTCAAGTGCTGCCGGCCCAGGTGAACCCTGAGGGAGTGGTTCTCCGCTACCGCGGCTTGGATGGAGTGGAGCGGCAAACCCAGTTGCAATTTTTGCCGGCGCCGGAGCTAGTGTCGGAGAAGCTGGCGCAGTGGTGGGTGCCTTTGGCCCCGCAGGAGGAACGGGATTTGGAGCTGAGGGTGATCTGCAGCTACGGCGGGGAGGAGATTGCCCCTTTGACCTACCAGGAGGCTCTGCAGGCGGAGCGGGAGCAAAGGGCTTCCTTGCGGGCGCAAGCCCACCGGATCGACACCGGCAATGCTCAGTTTAACGATTGGCTCAACGCCTCACGGGATGATCTGCTGATGATGCTCACCCGCACTCCCTACGGGCTTTATCCCTATGCGGGGGTGCCTTGGTTTACCACGGTCTTCGGGCGCGACGCCCTGATCACCGCCCTGGCCACTCTCTGGTGGTTTCCAGACTTGGCGCGGGGGGTGCTGCTGTATCTGGCGGCCCACCAGGCCCAGGAGGTGGATCCCAGCCGCGATGCCGAGCCTGGCAAGATCCTGCATGAGCAGCGCTCCAGCGAGATGGCCAAGACGCGCGAGATCCCTTTTGGCAACTATTTTGGCAGCATCGACTCCACCCCTCTGTTTGTGGTGTTGGCAGGACGCTATGTGCAGCGCAGCGGCGATCTCGAGCTGTTGCGGCAGTTGTGGCCCCATATCGAGGCAGCCCTGAGATGGATGGACACTTACGGGGATCCGGACGGGGACGGCTTTTTGGAGTATGCCGGCAAGGCGCGGCGGGGCCTGCGCAACCAGGGCTGGAAAGATTCTGAAGATGCCATCTTCTACCCGGACGGATCCCTGGCAGAACCCCCCTTGGCCCTGTGCGAGGTGCAGGGCTATGCCTACGAAGCTAAGCAGTTGGCAGCAGAGATGGCCGAGCTGCTGGGGCGGCAAGAGCAAGCAGCCCAGTTGCGACAACAAGCGGAAAAGCTGCAGCAGCAGTTTTGGGATCACTTCTGGTGCGAAGAGTTGGGGGGCTATGCCCTGGCTTTGGATGGCCAGAAGCAACCCTGCCGGGTGCGCAGCTCCAACATGGGCCACTGTCTGTTTTCGGGGATTGCCCATCCCGAGCATGCTGCCTGCATTGCCCGGCAACTGCTGGAGCCAGCTTTCTTCAGCGGCTGGGGGATCCGCACGGTGCCGGAGGGAGAGGGGCGCTACAACCCCATGTCCTACCACAATGGCTCCATCTGGCCCCACGACAACGCCTTGATTGCCGCAGGCTTATCTCGCTATGGCTTCAAGGGCGAAGCGGTGCGGGTCTTGACAGCGCTGTTCGATGCCAGCCAGTTTCTGGAGCTGAAGCGGCTGCCTGAGCTGTTTTGTGGCTTTCGGCGGCGACAGCGGGAGGGCCCCACCCTTTATCCGGTGGCCTGTCTGCCCCAGTCTTGGGCGGCGGCCAGTGTGTTTTTGCTGCTGCAGGCTTGTCTGGGGCTGGAGATCGACGGGCTGGCCCAACGGGTGCATTTGACCAAGCCCACTCTGCCCCTGTGGCTGCCCCATGTCATTCTTGAGAATGTGCAGGTGGGCCAGGGATCCCTGGACATCGGTCTCTATCTGCAGTCAGGAGGGGTGGGGATCACCGTCCTCAGGAGTGTGGGGGACGTGGAATTGACGGTGAAATAGTTGCAAAATTCAAGACATCCGCAACACAACCTACAACTAAGTTTCACCTGCCAAATGTGGCGATAGGGACACAACTCAACAGTTCAGACAGCCTCTTCCTATCCCACATCACCCACATCATCAGAAGTTCTACTCTTGAATGTAGAGCTGATCCAAATTCCACAATGGCCCCAGAATGGGTCGGGGATCCACCCCTTGAATGCGGTTGCGCAGGGCTGAGAGAACCAGGGGGTTAAAAGTGCCGATTTGGGGCAGTTGTTCCTGGATGATGATTTGAAACCGGTCGTAGAGGGCCTTGCGCTTTTTAAAGTCTAGCTCCCGCACCCCTTCGATAAAGATGCGGTCGATCTCCCGTTCCCAATCGCTGACCTCAACCCCTTCTGCCGGGTTGCCGGGCAAATCTCCCAGATTAAAGAGGTGCAAACGGCCGTCGCTGCGCCAGATGTTGGAGCCGTTGTTGGGCTCGGTGCCGCCGCCACCAAAGCCCAGCAGCAGGGTTTCCCAGTCGCGGCTATCGGTGCGCTGCACCAGGGTGTTGAAGGCGATGGGGGTAAAATCAACGGTGATGCCGATCCGCTCCAGATCAGCTTTGATCAACGCGCCGGTGGCCTCCCGCTGATTGTTGCCGGCGTTGGTGAGCAAGGTGAAACGGACACGGTTGCCCTCGGAATCCCGCAGGTGGCCCTCAGCATCGTAGGTGTATCCGGCATCGAGGAGCAGTTGCCGCGCTTTTTCAGGGTTGTAGTCGTAGGTGGGCAAGCCCTCTTCAGGGCTGAGGTAGAAGGGGCTGGCGGGGGAGAAGACCGAGTGCTGGATCTGGCCCAACCCTTGCAGGACGCTATCGACGTAAAACTGCCGGTTCATGGCGTGGGCCACCGCCCGGCGGAAGTTCAAATCGTTAAACCAGCGGCTTTTGACGGGATCCACAAAAGGCCGCCCGGTCTGGGGGTTACGGGCGCGGCTGAGGTTGAAGGCAAAGAAACTGTTGTTCAATGTCTGGCCGAGATTGTAGATGGTGAACTGATCCCGTTCTTCTTCCCGCTTCAAGAGCTGAAAATCTCTCCCCCGCACCGAAAACACGTCGGTCTCTCCGGAGCGAAACTGCAGCAGCGCGGTGTCCTCTGAGTCCACAATGCGCAGGATTACCCGTTCAATGCGCGGGATCCCTTCCCCCTTCCAGTAGTAGGGATTGGGCCGGTACACCAGCCGTTGGCCAGGGGTGTATTCCTGCATGACATAGGGGCCAGCCCCCACCAATTGCTGCACCGGCGTGTCGATACCCCAGGTTTGCAAGAAAAGGGGGTTGCCCCGGCTGTCCAACTGCTCGACAGTGGGCTCGAGGATGTGCTTGGGCAAAATAGGGGATCCCGCCTGCAGCAGAAAGGGAGCGAAGGGCTCCGGTAAAACAAACTCAATCCGCCGCTCGTCCAGCGCCCGCACCTGAGGCAATGCTCCGGCTTCTCCAATTCGCTTCACATCCCGCGCAGAAGTCGGGATCCGCTCGTTGAAGATGATGCGGTTAAAGGTAAAGTCCACATCTGCTGCTGTCAGAGGCTCTCCATCCGACCAGCGCAGCCCCTCCCGCAAGGTAAAGACATAGCGCAAGCCGTCCTCAGACACTTCCCAGCCTTCCGCCAGCTCCGGTTTGGGCAAGAGGGTATCCTCATCCAAGGTGACCAAGCCCGCCTCTAGGTAGGCGATAGCGTCGCGGCTAGAGCTTTCGGCGGCCAGATAGGTGTTGAAGGTTTTGGGATCCGAAGTCACTGTGGCGATCAAATGGGGCGGGCGGGCAGGGGCAGCACAGGCACCAAGCCAGAGCAGGAGGATCCCTAGTAGAGAGACAAAAAGGTTCCTCCTGAGTCGGTTTGCCGAGGTGTTGTTTTGGCCCGCCATTTCTTTTGCCAAGTCGTTGTTCCAAGCAAGTTTGGGACGGCTCGCCCGCATCCCGCGCCCTGTGACCCAAGCGCTCCGCGCTGCTGAGGCCCTCACCCCCAGCCCTTCTCCTAGAGGAGCATGACTCTAGTCAATAATAAGCTCAACTATACTGAAAATAATGTATAATATGTTCAGTACGGATTACTACCAGTTGATCTTTCTGTTTACTTTCGAGTCTGCCAACATGGTAGCCAAAGCAAAGCAGAAAATTGGTAGTAAGACGACACGGAAACTGCGCTTTGGGTATTCTACTCAAAGCTTTGCGGGATACCGCCATTCTGTTTGGAAACAAACAGAATGCTATCGCTGCATAGTTGAACAGTGATGTTCAGCAGTGTTCAGCGTAAATGTATCAGTAGCCCCCCTCCCGGCCCCTTTCCCAGAGGGAAAATTGGGGATCCAGGTAATGGGTGGTTTGACTGCAACTTGGGCAGATTCTGCGTTTTTGAGGGAGCGATTGCTTGCCAGTTTGGCAGCTCAGGCAGTGGGGTGACCAGGTTCTTTTCAGATTCTGATGGGAAGGTCAGAGGAAGCTTGTCCTCTCTGTTCCAGCAACAGGGCTACTGCGAAGGCAGCAATGGCCTCTCCCTGACCTATGGGGCCCAGTTTTTCGTTAGTAGTAGCCTTGACCCCCACTTGCTTGGGGGAGATCTGCATCGCCTCTGCCAGGCGGGCCTGCATGGCGGGGATGTGAGGTTTGAGCTTGGGCTGCTCCGCCACCACCACACTGTCTACATTGACAATTCGCCAGCCCTCTTGGCTCACCAGTTGCACCACTTGCTGTAGTAAAAGGATGCTGTCTGCCCCTTTCCAACGCTCTTCTTCAGGGGGGAAGTAGTAGCCAATATCCCGCAGAGCGGCAGCCCCCAGGAGAGCATCCATGATGGCGTGGGTGAGGACATCGGCGTCGCTATGGCCCAATAGCCCCTTTTCGTAAGGGATCCGGATCCCGCCCAGGATCAGGGGGCGCCCCTCGACGAGGCGGTGGATGTCGTAGCCCTGGCCAATGCGCACTTTTCCGGCTCCCTTGGGAAAACCATCGAGACCCTTGTCGACCATCGCCCCCTCCGAGGAGCTAGGGGGATGGGAGTCGAGTAACCGACAAGCAGCTTTTGAGAACGCCTCTTTCTATTCTGCCGGCTTCAGAGGGGAATAGCAGATGGGACAAGACGAACCACTGTAGCAGTCGAAGCAGATGAGGTGAGACTTCCCGTAGGGATTGGCGCAGCGCTTGGCCCACTGATAATCGCTGTAGCTAAGATCTTTTCCGCAAACGTCACATCTGGCCATCCCGCTTTCTTCTCCTCAAGCTTCTGAATTAAAACACCACACTAGGTCGTGTTGATCTTATGTTAGGATAGAGAGAATAATTTATAGAGGAAAGAGGATGAAGTTGGTTTTTTTAGATGAAAACAAATGGCAGAAG
>NZ_JBSSBV010000076.1:0-7036 GCF_054059115.1 Thermostichus sp. MS-CIW-26 | reverse complement strand
CAGGACTTGGGTCATGGTTCTATCATAACTTCCGCATTCCTCCCGACACTGACCCTACGGGTACAGTGCGGGGCTCCTGCGATTTCTAGCTGACGCTGCGAAACTTCGGGTCTTTGCTCTCTCGAAAGGCCAGCCCTGCCTCTTGAATGGCGTTCCGCTTGAGGTGGCAGGGATCCTCTTTCACCCACTGCGGCAGGTCAGTGCAGGATGATGTCCCCCAGCTTTCTGGCTGTTTTTGGAGCCCCCTGCTATCGCGAACGGCACAGCCGGTCTTTGTGGGCAACCACAAACGTATGCAAGCAGACACCAAAGTAATGGCCGGATTAGAGTCAGGCCCCTCTAGCGGGCCAGGTACCGTTCCAAGCGTCCCTGGAAAAATGACAAGATCAACGTCAGCAGCCAGTACCACAGCGCTGCCACCACCAAAGCCTCGAAGAAGTGCTGGCGCGGCAAACCTGCCTGTCGAGCCCGGCCCATCAACTCCTGCAAAGCAATGGCACTGGCCAGGGCAGTGTCTTTCTGCATGGCGATGAATTGGTTGCCAATGTCCGGTAAGACAATTCGAAAAGCTTGCGGCAGAACAATGCACCATAGGGTTTGCCAGGGCTTAAGCCCCAGGGCATAGGCAGCTTCCCGCTGCCCAATGGGAATGGCTTGGATCCCGGCCCGGAAGATCTCGCTCATGTAGGCGCCATAGTTCAGGCTCAAGGCCAGCACCGCCGAAGTAAACGAGCCGAACACCAGACCCAGTTGCGGCAAAGCCTGGTAGATAAACAAAAACTGCAGAAATAGAGGTGTGCCCCGCATCAACGAGACATAGAGAGCGGAGAGGCTGCTCAGAGGGGCAATCTGGGAGAGGCCCGCCAGTGCCGACAAAAAGGCCAAGGTGGTGGCACAGAGGATGGAGACCAAGGACAGTTGAAAAGTAGTGCCCACCCCTTGCGAGATGAACCACCACCACTCGCGCACAAAGTTGCCGTTGAGACGCAAGGTACGGATGGGGATCCCGGCCAACTCCAACTGTACCCCGCTGAAGGTGAACACCAACAACAGCAGCCACAAAACCAACCACAACCCCTGGGCCACCGGGAACGGGATCCCTTTTCGAACCCGAGGCGGTGGGTAAATGGGCTGCTCCAGTGGGATAGAGTCTTTGCTCACTCAGCTTTTTTCGTCAGATCAATGCCGTAATACCGCTTCGAGAGGGCTGTTAGCGTGCCGTCGGCGTGCATGGATTCTAAGATTTCGTTAATTTTGGCTTGCAAGCTCTCGGAAGGGGCAGGGCTGGAGCGATCCAAGGCCACAGCCAAGGCTTCGTAGTAGACTGGATTCCCCAGAGTTTTCAGGGGCAGTCCTTCCCGAATGGCGTTTTCAGCCGTCGGCAAAGCTGTCAAGACTGCATCCAGGCGGGTGCCATCCCCCAGTGCCAAATCCTGCAGAGCCAGGCTATCGGTGTCGTAGATGCGAATGTCCACCCGCGGGGCTGGAACTTGGATGGTCTCTCCTTCCAGGGTGAGGTTGCCCTCCAGGTAGGCTTGATAGGTGGTGGCGGTGCCCACCCCAACTCGCTTTCCTTCCAAAGCGGCGATATCGGTCAGGGTCAAGGCTTGGTGGACCACGAAGCTGGCGGGGGTGTAGTAGTAGGGAATGGTAAACAGCAGAGCTTTCTGGCGTTCGGCAGTTACGGTCATGGAGCCGACATTGACATCCCAGCGGCCATTCCAAGATCCGGCGGTGATGACATCAAAGTTGATATCCAAAAACTCAGCCTTTACCCCCAAGCGCTTGGCGATCTCGCGCGCCACATCCACGTCAAATCCTTCCCAACTGCCGTCGGGATTGAGGTAGCTCTGAGGCCGGTAATTGGAGTCGGTGGAAACCCGGAGCACCCCCCGCTCTTGAACTTGAGCCAACAAATCGCTACCTTGGGCCAGCAGGGATCCCTGGTGTGTGCCTAGAGCCCAGCATCCGGCTAGGGTCAAGCAAAGGGCTTGTAGGGATCGGCGTCGAGAAACAGACATCGGCAAAACCTCAGATGAAGGTGAAGCGCAAACCTACTGGAATCCAAAGGCTGTCACAATTCTCGCCGCAAGGCAGTATCACCTGACACTGACGCTTTGGGCGGCCATTCCAGGCAGAGGCGGGCAGGTTGCAATTCTCCAAAAAGGCTCTAAAAAAAGCAAACCTTCTCCAACCATCTCAGGATTGAGCCCAAGAATCCCGATGGCAAGAATCCCGATAGAATGTCTCCGCTGAGACTCACGACCAAGATTTGTGATGGGTCAGCCGTGCCCGTCTGTGAGCAGCGGAAAATTGACATTGACAATGCTCATGAAGTCAAAATAGTGCTCGGTCTGGTTAGCCGAATGTGTAGCAAGAAACATTTGGCTCGACCCAAGGGATCCCCCCTAGCAATTGGGCGGAGAGGATGTCAATATCTTGAAGGAGGGTAGGGTTGAGAGGGAATATACAGGCGGTAATCTTGGCGGGTGGAAAAGGAACTCGCTTACGGCCTTTTACCTTTTTGCAGCCTAAGCCTTTGTTGCCCCTTTTGGATGTGCCCTTTTTGGAATGGCTGATCGGGCGCTGCCGCCGAGCCGGCCTGACAGATATTTTGCTCAGCGTGGGTTATCTGGGCCAACAAATTGAGGCTGCTCTGGGAGATGGCTCTGCTTTGGGGGTGAAGCTCCGCTACATTCCTGAAGAGACGCCTTTGGATACGGCGGGAGCCTTGGTGCTGGCTCAGCCCTATTTCACCGGGGATCCCTTGGTGGTTTTCAATGCCGACATCCTCACGGATCTGGATTTGCAGGCGTTGATGGAATGTCATGTGCAGAGCAAGGCCATGGCCACCCTCACCCTCGCCCGCGTGGACGATATCACCGCCTATGGCCTGGTGGAAGTTGGGGAAGGGGGCCAGATCCAATCTTTTCGGGAAAAACCCACCCCTGCAGAAGCCCTCACCCTCACCACCGACACGATCAACGCCGGCACCTATGTCTTGGATCCGGCCATTTTTAAAGACTACCCCAGTGGGGATCCCCTCAGCTTTGAGCGGCGTGTCTTCCCCGATCTGCTCAGGCAAGGGCACCGGCTGCAAGCTTATCTCCACGCAGGCTACTGGCGGGATCTGGGCACGCCGGCCAGCTACTACCACGGCCAACTGGACATTCTCCTGGGTCGAATGACGGATTTTCCCCTGGAAAATGTGCAGCAACAGGCGCCGGGGATATGGGTGCACAAAACGGCTGAGATCCATCCCAGCGCTCAACTGCACGCCCCCTGCTACATCGGCGCCCACACCCGTTTGGGATCCCAAGCTCAGATTCCGGCAGGCACCATCCTCGGCAGCCACAGCTGGGTAAATGGATCCCTGCAGCCGGGAGCCTACGGGCCGAGAGTCCTGGTAGTGTAGGTTAAGTGCAAGTTAAGTCCACAACCATCCACGACAAAGCCATCAACAGATGGAGCTACCACAAACCGGGGAAAGCTGGGATCCCTACCTTGCTGCCGTAGCTGCTCGCTTCAATCGGGAGCTGGAAATTCAACTGGGTCGGCCAGGTTGGCAACTTCCCCCAGACCTGGAGCAACTGCCTTTTTGGCAAGCCCAGCAGCGGGATCACCTGCAAGAGCGCCTCGGGATCCCCTTTTGGCAACTGCGTGCCCCCAAAAAACGGGAAGCCTGTTTGGATTTGGGCTGTGGGGTAAGCTTCCTGACCTATCCCTGGAACGATTGGCAAGCCTACTTTTACGGCCATGAGCTGAGCGGTGAGATTGTGCGCTTTATTCGCTCGCGGGCACCCCAGCTTAACTCCAAGCTGTTCAAGTCAATGCAACAGGGATCCGCCCACCATTTGGAAAACTACGAGTCGGAGCAATTTGATCTGGCCATTGCCACCGGATTTTTGTACTACTACCCGATTGAGTACTTCGACGCGGTTTGGGCAGAGTTGATGCGAGTGTTGCGACCGGCTGCACCTGTGATTATTGAAGTGGTCAATCCCGACTCGGTGTGGGCGGAACAATGGGGCCTCATCGAGCTATTCAAAGGCACCGAACCGATTTTCACCCCCCTAACGGAGTGGGAGCGGCGCATCGCAGCCTTGGGGGGCAAAATTCAGAAACAGGCCAGTGGCGAACTGTTCACCACCTATTGGATTCAGCGCAGACCGTGATCTGCTCACAACCGGGAAAGTATCGGAGCATTCGGAGTAGTGGGGTAACCTTTAAGGCTGGGTACTAAGATTAAAAATAAGATAAAGATTAAGATTAAGAAGTGTGATCCCGGACAAGGGATCCACCGCCATCCATGCAAGCCTCCTCTCCCACCTTCCTCTTGGTTGATGGCTACAACATCATCGGAGCTTGGCCCACCCTGAGCCAGTTAGCGCGTCGCTCCCTGATGGAATTGGCCCGTCTGCGCTTGGTGGAATCTTTGGCCAACTATGTGGCCTTCCGGGGCTACCAGGCGACCGTGGTGTACGATGCCTACGCCCAACCCACTCCAGCCCGGCAAGAGCGCTCCCCTTCGGGTATCGAGATCCTGTATACCTCCTATGGCGAGACCGCCGACAGTTGTATTGAACGGCTGTGTGCTCAGTTGCAGAGGGATGGGTGTCGGGTACGGGTGGCTACCTCCGATCGTGTCCAGCAATTGGTGATTGGCGGCTACAACGCCGAATGGGTCTCGGCAGAACAACTGTGGGATGAAGTGCAGCAGGCCCAGCAGCAGATCCGGCGCGTCCAACCAAAACGGCTATCGAGCAAGCGGGGCATTGATGCCTACTTGGATGCAGATACCCTCTCGCGCCTAAACCGCTGGCGGCTGTCCGGCCAAGATCCCATGCGCTAAATGCCATCGTAGGGAACGGTGGGAGCTCCATACCAAAGATGCTCTTCATCTGGCGAGGCAGTGGGCAACTGCTCCTGTGAAGGATCCGCCGGAGCCAGCTCCCGCTCATCCACCAACACCAGCACCCGCACAACTCGATTTTTGGGCAATTGTTCCTGCGCCTTCATGGGCAAGATCAGTTGACCTTGGCTGTCGGTACGAGCCCAGAACTCATGCGCTTTCATGCTGTTTCCCAAAATCATGAGCCAATGAAGGGATCCCCAGGCCGGATCTTAGTGAGGATGATGAATGACCCCAGAAAGCTCCATCTGTTCTTCGTATTCAGATGAGTCGGAGAGGCTGGCCCAGCTTATAGTTATTTTGATTCAAACTAGGACACTCTAGGACACTGCGTCAGGGTTGTGGAGCAATAGCGTTGCGGAGCAATAATGCGCGGGGCTAGAGGGCTTGTCTCAGCAGCCCAGGCATCTCACCTAACCTGAAACGGCCATAAGCTCCCACAGCATCTCGGATAAGCTTGCCTCAACAAATCTCAAAAGCTGCTGGCAGGTAGTCAACCAAAGCATAGCTTACCCCTTCCCTGGAGGCCCGACGTTCTATCAGCGCAACATCAAAACGGCAGGACAACTCGGAGAGGTGGGGATGCTGGCTCAAGAAGGCCTGGGCAGCCCGGATCAAGCGTCGCTGCTTAGGGATCCCAACCGCCAAAAGCCCGCCTCGATCCCAGCTACCGGGGCTACGGGTTTTCACCTCTACGAAAATCAGCACATCAGCTTTGTGGGCAACTAGATCCAGCTCGCCCCAAGGGCAGCGCCACCGCTGGGCCAGGATCTGCCAGCCCTGCTGACAGAGATATTGCCGCACCCAGCCCTCGCCGACGTTGCCTGTATTCTGGAGGGAAGCCCTTCTGGGCAAGGGATCCATAAAAAAATCACCAGCGCCCGGCTCTAATGAGCAGATCCATTGCCGTGATACTTGTCGGTGTCGTAAAAGCCGTTGCGGGTGCCGAAGTAGAAACTTGCCAGAGAGAGGACAAGAGCAACCCCCACCAAGACTAACTTTGCATCCACGTGGTTTTCCCCTGATTTTCTCCTCAACCGTGATCATAATAGCCTGCCGCTCCTTCACAATCCTCTGGTAAGCGATGCGCGGCACTGATATCGGCCAAGGCACAGCAAGTCTTGGGGGATCCCATCGGAAATGAACTACTCCCACTGGGAGCTCAGCATGCTACCATTCAGACGGAAAGGGAGTAGTCAGGCGGCTTACCGCCCTCTGCATCGACATACTGGCTAAAAACAGCCCGGTGCAAGAGACAAAGCAAGCCCGGCAGGCTGCTTTGGTGACGAGACTTTCGCTGAGTTCACGCAGAGGTGAGCTTGGTGAGTCCGTCTGACTTTCCCAGCCTTCACCTCTAGGTGTGAACCGATTCCACACACAAGAGAGGTTGGAGGCTAGAAAATGTGGGCCGGTTTTTTATCGAGTTTGCTGCTGGTGACGGTAGCGGAATTTGGGGACAAAACCTTTTTTACCCCCTTGATTTTGGCGATGCGCCACCCACGCCGCTGGGTTTTTCTGGGGACATGGCTGGCTTTAGCGATGATGAACCTGCTAGCGGTAGGAACCGGGCAAGTGCTTTTTAAGCTACTGCCACCCTTGGGCGTGCGGGTGCTATCGGCTGGGGTTTTCGCCGTTTTTGGCTTGAGAATGCTCTGGCAAGCGTGCAGAATGCCACCTCAACAGGCATTACCAGAAGAAGAGGAAGCCCTCAGACAAGTGATGCAGGCAGAAGCAAAAGGAGTTGGCCGCGGGGGGGTTAGGGCCATCGTCTGGGAAGCCTTTAGTTTGATCGCCCTAGCCGAGTTCGGGGATAAAACCCAGATTGCTACCGTTTCCCTAGCCGCCACCCATCCGGGATTCAGTGTCTGGGCGGGGGCAACCCTGGGTCATGGTCTGATGGTGGGGCTGGCGGTGGTGGGAGGTCGTTTTTTAGCAGCTCACATCTCTGAACGCGCCGTGCATTGGGTGGGGGGCGGCTTATTTCTGGTGTTTGCGTTGCTGACCGGTTGGGAGTTGGCAGGATGAGGGATCAGCTAGAAATCGCAGGAGCCCCGCACTGTACCCGTAGGGTCAGTGCCGGGAGGAATGCGCTTTGATGAAGTACAATGGACTTATGAGCCAAGT
>NZ_JBSSBV010000075.1:0-7144 GCF_054059115.1 Thermostichus sp. MS-CIW-26 | reverse complement strand
AGACTTTTGGCCGGCAAACCTATATCGAGGCGGGCTTTCCTCCCGACACCAAGCCTGCGGCTATGGTGCGGGCCTCCAGCCCGAAAATTTGGTGACTGGGGCCGGAGAATGAAGATAGGCTGGAAGCGAACGTTGGTGTTCATCCAGGCGAGCGGGGGAAAAAGATGAACGAGCCCATGTCGCCGTCAGTACGGGCGGCTATCGAGCGGATGAAGTCTCGTTTGCGCATGACTCGTCGCTTTGGGTTTTGGTTCCAGGCAATCTTGGGGGCGACGGCGCTGCTGCTGTGGTTTGGCTTTTTAATCGGCCAAAATACCGTCTATCGAGATGACTCGCTGGGGGCTGTCATCGCCTTCTGGTTCACCTTGTTTACATTGCTCACCCTGGCAGCCGGTCTATTTTTCAACTGGCGCTACTTGCTCCACGCGGAGCGCCGCTCAGCTTCTGCTGATGCCCTAAGCCAATTGGATTTGCCCAAGCAGTTGCAGTTGGTCACCTATGTCAGCCTCATTGGGGCCTTCCTTGCTTTGATTGGTATGGAAGCCCAAGTGGGCGAGCTGTTGGCGCGCATGTTTTCCCGCACCCAGGCCAACCAGGTGACAGGAGTGCTGCTGCTGGCCGCCAACATCAACGTGACGTTTGCCCACTTCGTCTGCTTGGCAGGGGTTCTCTGGATTACCGGTGTCCTCGACCGCGAACCCTAGCGCCGGATCCCTGGCCCACCTTTGGGAGTCATGTGGACAGTGGCGAGACGGCTTGTTGTTTTTATAGTCGTTTACAGTCGTTCCAGTTCAGGGCAAGACACCTGAGCTACTGTTCGCGCTAGCGGGACGGAGTCCTTGAAAGGCCTTCTGGCACGGTGCATTTAACGTTTTAGGCGTGGGTGCAGTGTCCTAGTTTGAATCGAAATGACCATAAATGGGCAAAGCAAAGAGCCCCCAACTTGGGAGATAAGCTGGGGGAAGCCCTTTAGGTTTGCTTGAGTTTTCTCCAGACCACCCAGGCCTTTGAGACCTTTGCGACCTCAGTAAAAGCAATGGCTTTACTTAAAGCCCACTGCCGCTTGCCAGACAAAAGCCAGCAGGAAAAACAGAACAGGGATGATCGGCAAAATGTCGATCAGCGGGTCAAACAATTCATAGCCTTCCGGCAAACTGGCCAGGAGCACCATCGCTGACATAGCAACAAACCTCAGGGGAAAATGCGGCTGAAGAAACTGCTTCTTTCAGAATTAAAATAGAGCCTAACATCATCCAGCAGGGATCCGGACTAAGTTCAAGAAATGTAAAGGAAGTGGCGACCTAGAGAACGCCAATGTTAGAGAGGCCCAAAACGACCCCCACTCCCAACAAATGGCCAAAGCTGGCAACCCCGATGACTTCTGGCCAGGTCATTCCCAGTACCGGCCCAGTCTCTGAGGCCACTCCAGAGGAGGATTTGAAGCTCAAGTAAGCCAGCCCTGTGCAGAGCAGAATGATCACGGCGTTCAGGGGGGACCAGGGGCTGGTTTGAGCGGTCAGAGCCAACAGCGCAACAACAGGCATCATGGTTTCCATCCTCAGCTCAGGTTAACCGACCCTTAGATTACCCCTCCTGCTGGGATCCCCTCGCAATCTGCACATGAATTGCAACAAAACCTCACACTACGGCTTTTCTCTGGCTTCAGGGGCAGTTTGCCGTTGCCGGGATCCTTCAGGAATCCTTGGCCAGGAGAGGAAGGTGCCCCCATGGCTGGGGTTGTGAGGAAAATAAGGCTTGGGCTGAGAAGCTGGGCAGGTCTCTGCCGTATACTAACGAAAGTTAACAAACTTATCTCTTCGATCTCTTTTCGGTGTGATGACTGGGACGCGCTGGCTCGACCCATCCTCTCTGTCTGCACTGTGCGCACCTAAGGATGGCTGCCGATGACTGTTGCTGCTACTGCTGAACCAGCCCAAAAACCTTTCGCATTGCCTCGTGAGCTGTTGGGGCCACCCTCGGAATTTTGGAATCCCACCTTGCTGATGTTTTTGGCTGCGGTGGTGCTTTCGGCCTCTTGCTTTGGCGGGTACGCCTTTTGGCACTGGCCCAAATGGATGGTGTTCTGGCTCAATTTTGTGGCCCTCTATGTTCTGGGCACGGTGATTCACGATGCTTCCCATGGCTCGGCCCACCGCAACCGCTTTCTGAACGAGGCACTCGGACACGGCTCTGCCCTGTTGCAGGGTTTTGTCTATCCCGTCTTTAAGCGGGTACACATGCAGCACCACGCCCACGTCAACCATCCTGAAGACGATCCCGATCACTATGTCTCAACGGGAGGGCCGCTGTGGCTGATCGCGCCGCGGTTTTTCTACCATGAGGTGTTTTTCTTTAAGCGGCAGCTCTGGCGGAAAGGTCGCTGGGATCTGCTGGAGTGGGGCTTGAGTCGGCTGGTGGTTATCCTGACCTTTGGTCTGGCCAGCTACTTCGGCTACACCGACTACATCATGAACTATTGGCTACCCCCTGCCTTTATCATGGGGTTCTTGCTGGGCTTGTTTTTTGACTACCTGCCCCATCGCCCTTTTCAATCCCAAGAGCGGTGGTACAATGCCCGCGTCTATCCCGGATGGCTGACCAACATTCTGCTGTTGGGGCAAAACTATCACCTGATCCACCATCTCTGGCCTTCTGTTCCCTGGTACAAATACCAAGCAGCCTACTGGGCAGCCAAACCTGAGCTGGACGCGCGCAACTGCCAGCAAACGCTGGGGATCTGGGAGAAGGGAGAGTTTTGGGGCTTTTTGTACGATGCTCTGATCGGTCTGCACTGGCACAAGCCCACTTCAGCTCACCCCGCTGCGCCAGCCAATCCAGAATCGGAGGGATCCCCTGCGGATCCACAGCTTGGCTAGCATGGTTTGGCCAACGCTGCAAGTCCCGCAGGTGCTGCTGTTTGTGGAAGCGGCCAGCCTGTTGCAGGACTCTAGCCAGGTTTTGTTGCAGGCCGGTCGGGCAACGGCAGATTTGCCGGAGTTGATTGCAGAAGCGCAGGCGCGGGCCGAAGTCCAGGTGCAGCTCCTTGGGATCCCGGCAGACTTGCGGGCACAGGTGCGAGGGATCCTCAGGTTGACCTCGCCTCAAGAGGTGTTGGCCTACTTGCAGGACTTGCTGGACAGGGGATCCGGCCCGGATTTGGAAACCTTTTTGGAGCAGGCGGGATCTGCCTCTACGGTGCTGCGCTTTCCCCCTCTGTTGGTGGGGGCTGTGGCTCTGCAGGTGTTGCTGGAGCGGTTGGACTTTTCCCCAGAAGAGCGGGCTGTGGTGCAAGCCCAACGGGATCAATGGGAACAGGCCCTGGCGGAATTGGCCATCCACCACAGGGTTTCCCCAGAGCCGCTGCAGGCTGCTGCCGAGACGGTGCTGCGGGCGGCTTCAGCAGAGGAGCTGCTGCAACTGGGTCAGGATCTTTTTCAAGATCTCCAAGATCTCGCTGTTGCTGATTCTGAGCCAGAAGCCGAGCCTCAGGTGGAATTGGCGGGGCCTCTGCTGTTCATGATGGTGGCGGATTACCTGCTGGCCCAAACGGAGTATCCGCTGACCCCGGAGCAGCGGCTGGACTTGCAAACCAATCGCGCCGAGGCAGAAACCCGCTACTTGGCCATGCAAAAGTTGGGCCGCATTGAAAACTTGGCGGAGCAACAGGCTTATATTCGATCTTGGATTGACCAAGCTTCCGTACCGGATTTGCTGCAGGCTTTGGATCGCCTTTTTGCGGCGTGTAAACTACCCGGCTCCGACCGCTAAGCGGTACGGAGCGGGCTTTCAGTAGCCCTGGGCCTGCTCTGCTCTACCAGAGAACAAAACAGGCCCGAACCTCTAGGCTGGTTTACGACAGCCCCCAAAAGCGCAATCACATTCGCACCATTCAAATCCGCATCTCCTCCCCATCCACAGTGCCCACACTTAAACTTCTTTCCACTGCGGTAGGATTGCGCAGGATCGGGATGGATATGCAAACACTTGTGGCAGGTCTGCGACGTGTAGGCGGGCGGCACAAGAACCAGAGAAACCCCTGCAACCCTCGCCTTGTACTCCAGAAACTGACGTAGTTGGTAGAACGCCCAACTGTTGGTCCTACGCCGCTCGGCTTTGCTGCGTGGCTGTTGATTGACTCTTTCCCGGATCCCTGTCAGGTCTTCCAGAGCAATAGCGCTGTTGGTAGCTTTTGCCCTAGAGACAATAGCTTTGGAGATGCGATGATTGACCCACACTTGAAAGCGTCTCTCCTTGCCAGACAGCCGTTGCAACAGTTCTCTGCATCTGCGCCGCGAACTGCGGGTGCCCTTACTGGCTTTGCGTTGGAGTACCGCCCTCAACCGGGAGTAGTGGTCTCGGACTCTGTTCAACTGCTGTCCATTCCAGTTGTCCCCCTCTGACGTATGAGCAATATCCGTCCTTCCCAAATCCACCCCGATCACCTTGTCGGTATCTTGTTGCTTGGGTGGTTTTTTCTCTACGCAAATCTGGATGTAGTAGGAGCCATCTTTGCGCTTGACCAGGGTGGCAGATTTGGGGTTGGAACCAGCCAGCATCCCACGCTGGTAGTTGCCAATGGCCAGTTCAAAGCGTTCTCTCCCTTCCACCGTGGTCAGCGACACCGTCCAGTCTTTTTGACGGAACGAAAAGATGCGGGCGTCGTAGGTAGCGAAGCCCCCTTTGAACGTTTTGACGGGGCGGTTTTTCTGTTGGGCAACTTTACGGGCACCGGCCAGCCGTCTGCAGACCTGCTGAGCCAAGTTACTGGACAAGTCGAACCGGGCGCGGATTTCGCGGTAGCACAGAGACTGGAGCTTAACGGCGTTGGCGACTTTCTCCGGCGTGTTCTGGTTGACCCAATTCAAGGCTTGGCCAAAAGCCTCCAAAGTCGCGTCCAGTTTGGCGGCTTGCGACTGGGCTACCTTGAGCTTGCAGGATACGGTCAGGGCTTGGGTCATAGTTCTATTGTAACCTCGCATTCCTCCCGGCACTGACCCTACGGGTACAGTGCGGGGCTCCTGCGATTTCTAGCTGAACCCAACTCGTGAGGCCCAGAGATCACCAAAGGTTTGCTATCCCCTATCCTGGAAGCAAAGGGATCCCACTTGAGGTGCGAAAGTGGACTGGGGCAGCCTGTTCTGGATTTTCCTGATCTTCAGCTCTTTGCAACCTCTGCTGAACCGTTGTGCCCAAGAGTTCCGGCGCTTGATGGCCATTCGGGAGTTGGAGCAAAAGCGGGGCAGCCGGGTGATTCTGCTCATTCACCGCCAGGAGTCGATTAGTTTTTTGGGGATCCCGGTTTCCCGCTACATCAGCATCGAGGACTCCGAGCAGGTATTGCGGGCGATTCGCCTTACCCCACCCAATACCCCGATTGATTTGATTTTGCATACCCCCGGTGGCCTGGTGCTGGCCACGGAGCAAATTGCCCGCGCCCTGATCCGCCATCCGGCCAAAGTGACGGTCTTCGTGCCTCACTACGCCATGTCGGGGGGGACAATGCTGGCCCTGGCCGCCGATGAAATCGTCATGGATGCCAATGCAGTCCTGGGGCCGGTGGATCCGCAGTTGGGGGGGTATGCTGCCGCCAGTATTCTGCAGGTGGTGGCGGATAAACCCATTGCCGAAATCGACGACCAAACCTTGATCCTGGCGGATCTGGCCCGCAAAGCAATGCAACAGGTGCAGAACTTCGTGCGGGATCTCTTGAAGGACGATGTGCCCAAGCGCAAAATTGCCCCCGAACGCATCGAGCCCCTCATCCAGTACCTAACCAGCGGACAAGTTACCCACGACTACCCCATCACCGCCGAAGAAGCCCAAAGGTTGGGCCTGCCCATTTCTACCGAGTTGCCACCCCAAATCTATGCCCTGATGGACTTGTACCCACAGGCCACCATGGGCCGCCCTTCGGTGCAGTACATCCCCATCCCCTATGATCCTCGCCCCTCTCTGCCCAGGGGGGGATCCCGCTCTGGCTTAGGGTGAACTCTTGGCGTAAGCTTCCATAGCTTCCAGGCGCAGCCCCCCTGCCCGGCGAAACAGCTCTTGTCCGGTGTGCAGATGGCGGTCGTCGAAGTTCAGGGGGAAATACTGCAGCTCCTCTAGAGCGTCCTCTAGGTGGTTGAGGGCGTAGTAGAGGCGAGAAGCCACTCCCCCCAGGCTGCTGGGATTGGGGAGGCGGCCAAAGATCTGCTGAGCTTGGGCCAGTTTCTGGCTACACTCTTCCAAATAGGTGGCGAAGGACTCCAACAGGTCGGGATCAAAGGGATCCGCCGCCAAAGCATTCAACTGAGGCTTTAGGGAAGACAACAAGGGCCCCAACACTCGGTTTAGAGGGGTGTAGACCTGTCGGATCCAGGCTGCACGGGCGATGGCTTCGTGGCTGACGGTTTCATGGGGAGATCCCCTCGGCTGAGGGCAGGGTGAGGTGCGGCTGGAGTGCAGTTGCCGATCGTATTCGCGGCGAGATTGCGGATCCTTGAGCACCGCGTAGGCAGCGTTGATCTGGCGGATGCGCTCAGCGGTGGCCCGATCTTTTTTGGCCAGCAGGCTATCGGGATGGTGGTACTTGACCAAACGACGGTAGGCAGACTTGATCTCCTCCGCCGTCGCCGCCACGGAAACGCCCAAAACTTCGTAATGGGATCCGCTCTCCATAACCCCTAGGCTTGCCGGAAAGAAAAGAAACTTCCACATTGTACCTGCAGCCTAGAATAAAGGTGAGTTTTCCGGTGCTGCCCCATGTCTTCCGCCTCGCCCCAGGGATCCCCCCATCCTTTCAGTGCCCTCTTGGGGGCCGCCATCGCCGTCAGTTTGGGCTACGGGTTCTTTCAACTGCTGCTCTCGATGTTGGCCAAGTTGCCGCCAATTGAGGTGGAGATTGGATCGTTGGCCCGCGGAATCAGCATTCTGGTGCGCTACCTGCTGGTCGGTTCCGTTTCCCTGATTGCCTTCATGTTTGCCATGGTGGGGTTGGGGCTGGCGGCCTATTGTGTGCAATTGCTGGGAGAGCGGCTGACCTCCTCTCAGCGCTGAACCTAGGGGCACAACCTGATACATTTACGCTGAACACTGCTGAACATCACTGTTCAACTATGCAGCGATAGCATTCTGTTTGTTTCCAACCAGAATGGCGGTATCC
>NZ_JBSSBV010000074.1:0-7569 GCF_054059115.1 Thermostichus sp. MS-CIW-26 | reverse complement strand
ACACGGAATGTCCTACCGCGTAGTTGCACCAGATTCCGGCAAAAGCCGTTTTGTGCAACTACTCCTATCATACACCATGTGGGGGTATCTGTATCTCGGCACTGACCCTACGGGTACAGTGCGGGGCTTAGCTACCCCCACACCCCCATAAGCTAACAAGTAGACCTGAACAGAAATCCGGCACGGTTAGGAGCCAAACTGCAAACGGTAAACCTCCTCCTCTTGATCAGTTTCCACCTCCAAATCAGAGGTAGCATAGGCTACACACAGCAGCACAAAGCCCTGAGCCTGCAGTTCTGGGCCAATCCCCATTGCCTCTGTCTGAGTCACGGATCCCGACCTCAGCCGCCCCGCACAGGTAGTGCAAACCCCCGCCTGACAAGAGGAAGGTAGCTCTATCCCGTGTTCAAGAGCAGCTTGTAAAACCGTCTGATCCGCAGAGGCAGGGAAGCGGTAGGTTTGGCCGCGGTGATGAAGGGTTACTTGATAAGCCGTAGCAGACATCAGGAACGGGCTCCCGACGGAGTACGGGTCACCGTCAGAGACTGTGGCTGGCGCATTTTCTTCACCAGAGCCTGGATCTTTTTGGCTCCTTCCTTTTGCAGGTCGGCGATGTAGTGGCCTTTGAGCCGCTCCGCCTCAGCTTCATCGGAGAAGGGGCCGTAGTAGTAGGTACAGTCCTCGGTGGTGATCTCGATCCAGACCGATAGGCCGCGCAGCTTATCCAACAGATTGGCCAAAAGGTTGCTCACGGGATCCATCCCCCATTATCAAGTCTAGCAATCATTGGATGTCCTTTTGCAATCCCCTAGATTCTACTACTTTTATTGACGATTTGTTGAGGAATGTATCAACCTCAGGGCGTTTGAGGTGGTGGGGAGAGCGCTGCCGGTGGATTTCGTAGAGGGCAATGCCGGCGGCCACAGAAGCATTCAAGCTTTCAGTACGGCCTGCCAAGGGAATGGACAGCAGTTGGTCACAATGGCGCTGTGTGAGCAGGCTAATCCCTTCCCCCTCGGATCCCACCACCAAGGCAATGGGCCGTTGAAAATCGGCTCTATAGATGAGGTCAGTCCCTCGGCTGGTGGTGCCATAAACCCAAAACCCCTGCTCTTTGAGGTATTCCAAAGCCCGATTCAAATTCACCACCCGCGCCACCGGCAAGGTGGAGAGGGCTCCCGCCGCTACCTTCATCACCGTCGAGGTTACCCCTGCTGCCCGCCGTTGTGGGATCACCATCCCCTGCATGCCAAAAGCCTCCACACTACGGGCAATGGCTCCCAAGTTATGGGGATCCTGGATCCCGTCTAGGACTACCAGCACTGGATTGGGGCTGGCCTGCCGGCTTCTTTCCACCAAATCCTCCAGGGCCACGTACTGATAAGGCGTGGCTTGGGCAGCGATACCCTGGTGGTTGGCGCCAGCCGTGAGGGCGTTCAGCCGCTTTGGAGACACTTCGTCGATAACGGTGCCCCGCGCTTTGGCTTCTTCCAACAGAGACAAAAATTGGGGGCTGTAGCGCAACTTCGGCAAGATCCAAACCCGATTGAGGGTGGCTTGACTTTTCAAAGCAGCCAGTACTGTCTGGCGACCGTAGATGATCTCTTGCTCCAGCTCGGTCTCCGGATTCCCGTCGGCCTGAGGCTGAACTTCCCCTGGCAAGATCCCTGTCTCGCCAGTGGAGAGGCCGGGATCCAGCTCGCCTACTGGTTGAGGAGCCATCTTGCCTTGGGGCCACTGCCGTTGCGCGTCGCGACGGATGGGCTTCACTGGAGCCTCTCGGAGGGCAAGCTTGGGATCCCCGTCTCGGCGTTTGGGCCGCTGTACCCGCTTGCTAACGGATTGCCCTGCCCTTCGCGGCTGCAGTTTGCCCGAGCGAGACAGCCGTGAAGCAGGTTTGCGCTGAGAAGTCTTGGGCATGGGCGTGGAAGATGGAAAGACGGAAAGACTATCCTAACCTTCCCACTCGCCTAGGGTCTCAGCCAAAACATCAGTGAGGGCGAGGATATGGCGCAGCCGTTCGGGATTGGCCAGGTAGAGATAGCCCAGAACTGTTTCCAGGCCGCTGGCGTTTTGGTAATCGGCCAGAGGCAGATGCCGGGGTGGGCGACCGCAGCCATTGCGACCCCAGCGGACAATTTCCTGCTCTTCGGGGTTGAGATGGGGCAACAGGGCCAACAGCAGCTTAGCCTGAGCCGAGCCGCGCACCCGCCTCACCACCTGCTGATGATAGCGCTCCAGTCGATCTGGCGGAAATAATCGTTGCCGCCGCACGTGCAGTTCGTAAATGGCGTCTCCCAAGTAGGCCAAGGCTGCGGGCGATAGGCGGCGAATCTCGGCAAAGGAGGGCCTTTCGGAAGTGGGCTCGAACAGCAGATCGTTCACAGCAGCTCACGAAAGATAGGCAGAAAAAATGTCTAGAACCGCTGTCATCGGCTCATTGCAGAATTCAGTCCATGCTAAGACAAGCTTCCTCTGGTCTGCTAGCCTGACTCGCGCTCTTTCCCCCCTTGCAGGTGATTTGGATCACGAGGCCCAGAGAGAAAAGGTGCTATCGAGTAGACAGGGCAAAGCCGGTTAAGGGGCTGATGTTATGAGCCTTGAAAAGCCAGTTGGAGTTACTGCCAAGAATCTGGAGAGCAAAATCCAAGAAATTGTGGGTGAGCTGGCCAGCGATCAGCGTGAAAGGCTGGAAGGTAAGGCCGAGCAAACAAAGGCAGCCACCCACCCTGGAGTCGAGGATGCTCGAGAAGCGATTAAAGACGTTGTGGATGATCCAACGGATGGCCAATAGCTCCAGTTAAGATGCGGGGACAAGGAGATCTGCATTCAGCAAAAGCAGGTAGGCGACGACCGCCCCCCCCATACCCCCTACCAAAAAGCCAGCGGCCAATTCGCTCCAAGATTGGGATCCCTCTACCGGCCCCGCGTTGCGCTGCGAGGTAACAGTGCCGTAGAGAGAAAGGGCCGCCGTCAGGATCAAGATGAGGCCACAGGCTCCCAAAAAGCCGCTCAGCAGACCGATGGGCTCATTGCGCAGCGGCCCCAGCTTGGCAAAGGGGCCTACCAGCCAATAGCCGTGGGCCATGCCGATTTCCAAGCCCCGCCAAATGGAACTCAATCCCGGTCGGTTGATGGGCAGCCAGTCGATCAACAGCCGGACAACAGGTGCGTGGTTAATCGGTGTCCAGAGATCGCCAATTTGCGGATCTCCCTCAGGGACGGTGACGTATCCCTTATCCATATTCAACGGAGCAGGATCGGCATTGGGTTCGACCATTTCAGCAACTCTGTGTCCGGTTCAAAAGGGTATGAAAAGAAGCTCAAAAAAAGCAGGGATCCCGCCGGGCGTCGGTTGCGCTGGGGATCCCTGGCCTACACTCAGAACGTCAAAATGTCGGGGAAGAAGCGATTGATCTCGATGAACAGGGCAAAAACAAAGCTGGAAAACAGGATAAATGCCACCGGAGCAGTGGTGAGAAACTTGGTGAAATCAGCCATAGACGCCTCTCAAAAGTTAAATAAATCGAGTTAGAAAGCCGGGCTCAGCTCCTCAGCGGGGGGAGATGGGCACAGCCGCTTCCGGCTCTTGAATTTCGCCGCTGGCAATCTCCTTGAAAGCAGCAGCAGGCCAAGCCAAAGCCGTGAGGAAACAGCGCAGCGCCAAGGGAACGTCGATGATGCTTTCTTTCATCTCCGGTTCGTCGCTATTCCGCACGGCAATCAGATAAGAGCGCCCTGCCCAGCCCAGCCAACCGGCGATGTAGAGAAAAAGCAAGCCGGGGATGAGAAACTCGCCCGCATGGTTCAACCGACCATCCGTAACCAGGTGGGGCAGGCCCTCTTCGCCGCAGAGCAGCTTGCTGTAGCGCTCAAAGCGCTTGCTGGTTTGGGCCAGCTTTTGCTGGTAGACGGGAGCCATAGCAGGGCTGGCGTTGAGGATCTTCTCCTCTAGGCTGCTCAGGCGTTCGTTCATCAGAGCCTGAAAAGCGGGAACTTCGCTGCAAGGTTTCAGACCGATCAAGGGCTCTGCCTGCACAGATTGGGCGAGGCCAAGCGCAATGCAAAGGGCCAAAAGAAGGCTTAAAAAGGTTCGCATAGCAGGATGTGTCCTTGAGGTAGGGGTCTAAGATCTGTCCAAATGCTAAGGGATGCTAAGTGCAGAAACAGGCACTAAACGGTTAGTATCATACTCCTGAGCGCCTCGCCCCGACGGATCCCGGGTTTTAGCTCACACAATTCTTAATTCAAGTATCTCAAGTATCCCAAAGCTCTCCTATCCCTTTTGCCCAGCCTGCTCTCCCATGCCCTGCGTCCTTGCCATCGAAACCAGTTGTGACGAAACGGCTGTGGCTGTGGTGACGGCGGATGCAGCCTGGCCGGGGTTTGCCCCACGGCAGCTCAGCTCCGTGGTGGCCAGCCAAATCGACCTTCATGCTGCTTACGGGGGGGTGGTGCCGGAGGTGGCCTCTCGTCAGCATGTGGAAACCTTGCCCTTTGTGCTGGAGAGGGCTCTGCAGCAGGCCGGATTGGAGGTGGCCGAGGTAGATGCCATTGCCGTAACTTGTGCGCCGGGCCTGGTGGGATCCCTGCTGGTGGGGCTGATGGGGGCCAAGACCTTGGCTTTGCTCCACGACAAGCCCCTGATCGGGGTGCACCATCTGGAGGGCCATCTCTTTAGCGGCTTTTTGGCCGAGCCCGATCTGCGCCCCCCCTGCCTCTGCCTTTTGGTGTCGGGGGGCCACACCAGCTTGATCTGGATGAAGGACTACGGGCAGTACCAGACGGTGGGTCGCACCCGCGACGATGCTGCCGGCGAAGCGTTTGACAAAGTGGCGCGGCTGCTGGGGCTGGGCTATCCGGGGGGACCGCAGATTGACCGCTGGGCTCAGCAGGGGGATCCGCAGCGCTTTCCCCTGCCCGAGGGCAAAGTGGAGCATCCCTACGACACAAGCTTCAGTGGCCTGAAAACGGCGGTGTTGCGCCTAGTCCAGCAGTTGCAGCAGCAAGGCCAGGAGTTGCCCATTGCCGACATTGCCGCCAGCTTCCAGGCCTGTCTGACCCATGTGCTCACCGAAAAGGCAGTGGCCTGCGCCGAGGCGCTGGGCCTCTCGACGCTGCTGCTGACGGGAGGGGTAGCTGCCAATCGGGAGCTGAGGGCCCGCCTCACAGAAGCAGCCCGGCAAAGGGGGTTGCGGGTGGTGATCCCGCCTCTAGCCCTCTGCACCGACAATGCCGCCATGATTGGGGCAGCTGGGCTCTGCCACTGGCTGCGGGGGGAGGTCTCGCCGCTGGAGCTGGGGGTAGCCTCGCGCATGCCCCTAGAAGGGATCCCTTCCCTCTACATGGATGGGGGCGGAGCTCACAGAGAAGAACAGACGGGATCCGCCGACCTCTGACGTTGCCTCACCTCAAGGTAGATGAGCAGCGCGTTGATGTCGGCGGGGTTGACACCGCCGATGCGGGCCGCCTGGCCCACGGTTAGCGGGCGCACCGCCGAGAGCTTATCCCGCGACTCTTTGGAGAGGGTGGGGATGGAGTGGTAGTCTAGATCGGGGGGCAGAGGGCGGTGGTACTGCTTGCTCACCTGCTCAATTTGGCTCTGCTGCCGCTGGATGTAGCCGCTGTATTTGACGGCAATCTCTGCCGCCTCCTGCTCAAAGGGATCCAGCTCCGCATCCCCCAGCCCCAGTTCCAGGAGATGGGGGTAGTGAATCTGGTTGCGGCGCAAGATCTCGGCCAGGGTGGCGGATCCCTTGATCCCCTGCCCCGTCAGTTGGCTCAGTTGGATGCCGGCCAGGTCGTGGGCCTTCACCCGCTGCGTTTCCAGGCGCTCGATTTCTGCGGCAATGCGCGCTTGCTTGGCTTGGAACAGGGCCCAGCGCCGGTCATCGATCAAGCCCCATTCTCGCCCCAGGGGGGTGAGCCGTTGGTCGGCATTGTCGGAGCGCAGGATGAGGCGGTATTCGGAGCGGCTGGTGAGCATGCGGTAGGGCTCCCGCAGTTCTTTGGTGCAGAGATCGTCGATGAGGGTGCCGATGTAGCTGGACTCCCGCGGCAGGGTGACCAGGGGCTTGCCTTGAACCAGGCGGGCGGCGTTGATCCCGGCTATGAGCCCCTGAGCTGCCGCCTCTTCGTAGCCGGTGGTGCCGTTGATCTGGCCGGCGCAAAACAACCCCTGCACTTTTTTGGTCATCAGAGTGGGGTAGAGCTGGGTGGCCGGCAGATAGTCGTATTCCACCGCATAGGCAGGCCGCAGCATGACGCACCGCTCCAGGCCAGGCAAGGAGCGCAACATCTGGATCTGGATTTTCTCAGGCATCCCCGTGGAGAACCCCTGGATGTAGAGCTCCGGCAGATCCCGCCCTTCCGGCTCAATAAAAATCTGATGGCTTTCCTTGTCGGCAAAGCGGACAATCTTGTCTTCGATGCTGGGGCAGTAGCGGGGCCCTTTGGCCTCCACCCAGCCGCCATAGACAGGGGTTTCGTGGAGATTTTCCCGGATGATGCGGTGGGTCTCTGGGGTGGTGCGGGTCAAGTAGCAATCCATCTGCTCCCTTGGCACCCACACCTCGGGGTCGAAGCTAAACCAGCGCACATCGGGATCCCCCGGTTGCCGCTCCATGACCGAAAAATCCACGCTGCGCCGATCCACGCGGGCAGGGGTGCCGGTTTTCAGCCGGCCCGTTTCAAAGCCCAGTTGGCGCAGGGTGTCGGTCAGCCCTTCCACGGCAAATTCCCCTGCCCGTCCGGCAGCTTGCCAGTGGCGACCAATCCAGATGCGCCCCCCCAAAAACGTACCGGTGGTCAGGATCACCGCCCGACAGCCGAAGATGGTGCCGAAATGGGTGACCACGCCCACCACCTCGTCGTTGCGCCCCAACACCAAATCGGTGACAGTGCCCTCGCGAATCGTCAGGTTAGGCTGGTTTTCCACCACCGAGCGCATCACCCGCGCATATTCCCTTTTGTCGGTTTGCGCCCGCAGCGCCCACACCGCCGGCCCCCGCGAGCGGTTGAGCACCCGCTTCTGTAAATAGGTGCGGTCGGTGATTTTGCCCATCTCGCCGCCGAGGGCATCGATTTCGTGTACCAGTTGCGATTTGGCCGGGCCGCCGACGGCGGGGTTACAGGGTTGCCAGGCGATCTTGTCCAGATTCAATGTCAGCATGAGGGTGTTACAGCCCAGCCGCGCTGCTGCCAACGCTGCCTCGCAGCCGGAGTGCCCCCCGCCGACCACCACCACATCGTAGTGATCGAGAAAATCAATGCTGTCCCGTCCAACTCTGAGCATAGGGTGGCAATTCCAAAATGAATAGCCGGGATCCCCGGTCTTTTAATTTTCAGGTTATTTCAGCTCGCTTATCCAGCTTAGCGATGGCGGCAACGGATAGGGTTATTTGCGACCGGCCTGAGGCAGGCAGAGCAGTAGGGAAAGTTTTCTGTTGCCCTGGGAAATAAAGTTGGGTAGAGGCTCAGCTAGAAATCGCAGGAGCCCCGCACTGTACCCGTAGGGTCAGTGTCGGGAGGAATGCGGAAGTTATGATAGAACCATGACCCAAGTCCTGA
>NZ_JBSSBV010000073.1:0-7703 GCF_054059115.1 Thermostichus sp. MS-CIW-26 | reverse complement strand
GGTCTACTATATCCCTCTCAATGACTTTTGCCAAACCGCCTAAAGCTCAGTAAATTCAGCAAAGTTCAGGGTTTTGGGGGTTAGAGGCATGCTCTGCCGCCAGCCCTATTGCAAAAAGCTTGCTTGGAGCTGGCCTGCAAGGAAGGCTAGAATCCCTTACTATGGGTAATCCTCTCCAGCCGCTCCCTTAGCCGCACTGTGCCAGCATGTATACCATTTCCGACTTTGACCGCCTGATCCAGTTTCTCCCGGTGGAGATCCGCCCTGAAGTGCAGATCGAGATCGGCACCCCTGACCAGTCTCGGATTGTGCAGCCGCTGTGGCGCTTCCCCTGGCAGAAATACTCTCGCTTTGCCATTGACCTCAGCCGTTGGCAGAAGCTGAGCCCTGACCAGCAGAAGATCTACTTCTTGCGAGAAGCGGTGATGGCCACAGAGCTGGCTTTGGGGGATAACTGGTCGGCGTTGTTGCTGTATCCCGCCTTGATCGGGGCCGGCAGCATGGGCATTTTGGTAGAGCTGCAGATGGGAGATAACCTCGGCGTTGGCTTAGCAGCAGGCTTGGCCGCGTCAGCGGTGTTTCTGTTGCGCAAAGCGGAGAAAGGCCAGAAGGCCCAGGTGGCAGCCGACGAGTTTGCCGTGCGCTATGCCTCCCAGAATGGCTACACCTCCGAACAGGCAGCTTCCATTTTGCTAAGTGCGCTGCAGCAGGTGGCCATCCTCGAAGATCGCGTTAAAACTGACTACGACACCACCATGCGCCGCCGCAACCTGGAGTTTTTGGCGCAGCGGGGCCTGGGATCCGGCACCTTGACCATCAATCCTAAGTACCGCAACAAAGGCCAGAGCTCCAGCCCGAATCCTTTCCAAAACCCTTTCCAGCGCTGAGGCCTCTCAAAGCTAGTTAGGGATTGACTGGGCTTATTCTTCGTCCTCTTCCAACTCTGGAAGCTCCTCAGTTGGGGTAGACTTGATCGCCTCATCTTCTACAATCACAATTTCTGTATCGGGGCTGTAATACCGACGCACATCCCACTCCGTAATCCAGCGGCGAATAATTGACCGCACAGTGGTTGTGCTGTAGAGCTCAGGAAGCTGTGGCAGCGATGGGCGTACCCAATCGGGATAAGCTTTCTGGTAGAGATCCGCTACCCTATGCCACATGGATTGAATGGCCTCGCGGGCTTCTAAGCAGGAACTGAGAGGGGTAGCTTGGCTAATAGCCTCCATGCCGGCCTTTACGACTTCCTCAGACATATGCTTCTGGAGAGCTATCTTAGGTGCTTTCTCCCAATCTCCTTTTTCTTGTAGAATGACCCTCTCGAAATCGCGGGTTACTGCTCCTACGAAAACCAGCGGAGCTTTCTTTATTTCTTCAGGCAGGGTTGTTGTACCAAACAAGTGCCCAAGAACGCGGTACGACTTGACCCGCTGAAGAAGACTGTACTGGGCAATAAGCTCAATCTCATCCACCAAAACCACCAAGCCCCCAAACCCTATGGCCCGACATAGCTGGGCACAGAAGGCCAGGCGCTGCCAGTGTAGGCTTTCTGCAGGGGGTAGCTTGCCAATGGGATAAGCACCTGCCAAGCCGTGATCCCGTAGGCTTCGCCTTACCTCTGAGGACTTCAGAGTGGGCTCACCAGCCCAAAAGCGGACAATGGCGTCTAGCTTCTCGTCATCGCCTCCTAACCTTTGGTACAGAGCCAAGGTGGCCGGCCACCAGCCTGACCCAAACTGCCACTGGTTAACCCAAAGCTGGAACTCCTGGACAGAAGGCGAGGAGTACTGTAGCCGGGCTGCCATGCCTTGGATCCCACGCTCAACCATGTCAGGGAGCTCGACCTGGGCAAGGAGGCGGGGAATCAGGCGATTGGGGTTACCGAGGGGCAACTCTTTGGAGACGACAACTAGGGAGGTGGCAAAATTATTCTTCCTTGCTCGCTCCTGCAGGGTTAGTAGAAGATGGGACTTGCCTGTCCCAAAATCCCCCTTTATCAGCATTCCTGCAGGGCCTGAACTAGCACCCTTGCACAGCTCTTGAAAACCCTCCTCAATCTGAGACTGCCAAGAGCCAAGTTCTGCAACTGCGAACCGGTTAGGAACGCCATTTCGTAGGGCTTCAATGGCCCGCCTAGCTGCAATCGCTACATTCATAGAAGCTGCACCATAGCTGTGCATGGATTAGGCTTTTGAAGAGAAGAAACCTCATTCTCAATTCGAGTTTGCAAAGCTCGATATCTATGATAAGACAGACGCTCAGATTCAATAAACTCTGGAGGAGCTAAGAAAATTAACACAGTTTTTTCTAGTTCACTCTCCGCATCGATAAACTCACGCAAAGTCTCGTAGAGCTCAAGGATTTGTCGACTGGTAAAGTTAGGGCGTCCACTGGGGGTCCGCTCGTAGTAGTGAAGCAAGCTGACAAGGACTGCTACTAAGCCGGATCGTCGTGTAAATAGTCTTAAGAAAGAAAGTAGAATCTCTCGAGCATTTGTCCTGTCAATCTTTCGAAAAATAGCCGCTTCACGCACCCGGCTGATAGAGCTCAGCGTACCTTTAAGCCACTCTTGAATTGCAGAGCATAGACCTTCCAGAGTGCCTGGGCTTTGAAGGGGTTCGTAGACAAGTCGGACTATGGCTTTGCGAAAGTCAAGGGCTAGTGAGTAATCCGGAAAAATACCTCTCTTAATTTCCCGCTGAAACTCTAGTTTGATCTCACGGGCTTCAATCTGATAGAATTCGGCCAACTGCTCTAAAGTGCAGTCCTGCAGATCTAGCCTGGAAGGGTATCCAATTTTTTGGAGAATGTTGAAGCGCAGATCTTTGGCAAAAGTCTCCCAATCTACTCTCTGAGCAAGGGCAAACCAAAGCTGTTCGACTGAATGCAGCTTTAAGCACTCCTCTGTCAAATCAAAAATATGAAAGGAATACTGGTTAAGCTTTTCCAGCAGCGCTTTCCGCACCCAAGAGTAGGAATCTTTCGGAACAACGGCCAGCTTGACAGTGGCACCACCTTCAGGGATAAAAGAACGCAAGTAGTCTTCTTCCAGACAGCGCAGCCACAAATCAGGCTCTAGCCGACCCTGGCCCTCTTCGCTCATAGCTTCTCAAACTCCAAAAGATAGTAGGCGTGCTCCACCCCAGCTTCGTCTCGAATGCGGTAGTAGCGACCCGAGCGCGTGCCTGTAGACGCGGAGAAGATCAAGCGGTAGCCCTCCACATGGTTGGTGCCATTTCGATCCAAGAGGTAAAGATGCCGCGTAAACTCCACTTCGGTGTAGTCTGGGTTGTTGAGGTGGAGCACCTCGAAGACATCGCGAGCAGGTACTTGAAGAGAACGAGGCAGCTCTGCGCTTGACTTTCTCAAGTAACCCGCTGCAATTTTTGCCGCTTTCCAGATGCGTTCAAGAACTACCTCTGGATTAGTTTCTTTCCCTTTGGTCATTCTTGCTCGGAGAATCTTCTCTGCAATGGCACTGGGCCGTTGAGAGCGTAGAAGCTTGCGATCTATGCGCACTCCCTCCCTGGAAAAGCGCACTAAGGCGGGGAAAGCTACAAAGACATGGGGGCTTTCCGTAGGCAGCCAAGGCTGGCCGACTCGTTCTCCTACCTCGCTAGCAAGTTCTTCAAGAGAAGTTCTCTCCAAAACCTGCTGGGTTTGTTCAAGGGCTTGTCTTACCGTCTCCACCTGGGAAAGAGCCTCGCTGAGGACAGAGCTACAGCCTTGTAGCTGGCGGCTCAGGGCTGGAACTTGCCCTCCTTTACAAGCGACTTGGGCTTTCCCTGCGGTCTCCTTTGCTTTCTTAGTCAGGGCAAATAGCTTGCCTAGCTCGTCGTCAAGAGTCTTGAAGAGGGCTTCAATCATTAGTTTTTGGGCCTTTTCTTCGATAAAACTAGCATCACCAAGAGTTTGGGTGCAAGGCCTTCCCACCTCCGGCTCTTCAAGGCATGCGCAGCTCCCCTTCTACTTCTAGGCGGGTGTAGGGGCCGACGCGAAGGAAGCGCTCCCCCAGCATCTCGGCGGCGGCAGGCTGGATCCAGCCCATGCGCTGCAGCAGGTGCAAAGCCAAAGCATATTTGGCCCGTGCAGCTCCATCCTGAACCTTGATGGCCAGGCCCATGCCTTCCCCTACCCGGCCAATGCATTGGATCCCTTCAGCACCCGATTTGCTCACCAGATCCCCTTGAGTGGCCCGCATCAATTCCGTGTCGAAACACCCCTGTCCGGCCACCATCTCCGGGTGATGGGTCATGGCCCGTGCTACCGATTCCAAGTCGGGCCGCTCGCCGGCGGTCAGTTGGGCGAATAGAGAAGCCAGGTGGTTCAGTTGCAATTGGTAGGTGGGCACCCCACAGTCATCCCGCGCAAACAAAAACTCCTCCGAGGGCATTTGCAGCAAATCCGCCAACTTGGCCCGCACCAGCGCTTGCACCGGATGCTGCCGCTGGGCGTAGTCTGACAAGGTCCAGTTTTGGGCGCGGCTGGCCACGAGCATGCCGGCATGTTTGCCGGAGCAGTTGTGGCAAAGGGGGCTGGGCTTGCCGGGTGGGGTGGGGCAGACCAGCAAATCGGGAGACAGATCGGCCCGCCACAGTATGCTGAACACCTGCCGCGCATGAGCCGTGGTGCCCTGATGGGATCCGCACATGATGGCAATATCTTTCTCAGTGAGGCGGTAGCGCTCGCGGATGCCGGTGGAGAGCATGGCCAGCGCTTGGAAAGGCTTGAGGGCAGAACGGGCAAAGACGGGGGTGGTGCTGTTGCCGGCCATGGCCAGAGAACGCCCGCGGCTATCGGCCACGACAGCTTGGCAATGATGGATAGATTCGGTCAACCCCTCCCGCAAGACATGGATTAAGAGTTCGGGGGCGGTGGAACGATTCTCAAATGACATGAAAACCTGGGAAAGGGCTGACGAAGCTGGGAAAGAGGGTGTGTACTCTTCAAATCATACGCGCAGATCCTACGCGAGAAGTTGGCGGGATCCCCTAAAGTAGCAAAATGGAACCCTTCCGCTCGGATCCCTGACCTCTGCCATGTCCTCCAATCCCCTGGTGTTTTTGGTCTGTCACGGCAGCCGGGATCCCGATTATCAGCAGGCTTTGGCAGATTTGTTGGCCCGGGTGCAGCAGCAGCTGGCTCCCCAGCCGGTGGAGCTGGCCCAGTTGGAAGGTCAGCCTCTCACCCTGGCCGAACAGATTCAAGGACGGCTGGCAGCTTGGCTGGGCGCAGGCCGATCTCCCGATCAAGTGGTGCTGCTGTCGCTGTTTATGGGCGAGGGATCCCATGTGGAAGAGGATTTACCGGCTGCGGTGAAGCAGGTTCAAGCTCGCTGGCCGCGCCTGCCCATCCGGTTAACACCCCCCATTGGCCAGCACCCGGCCCTCCTGGATCTGTTGGTGGCTCGCATTCTGGCTCCACAGCCCTCTTGCTCTGCAACGCTCAGGCAATCCGGCGAACGGGCAGATGCCTGGATTGTGCTTGGCCATGGCAGCCGTCTGCCGGGGTTTGCCGCCCAGCTCCAAGCAGGGATCCAAACTGTGCAACGGCGCTTGCCCGAGATCCCCTTGCATGTGGCTTTTGCTGCCCAGTCCCCCACCTTAGAAGCGGTCGTGATCCATTGCTTGCGCCTTAGCCAGTGCCGTCTACGGGTGCTGCCGTTTTTTCTCTTTCCAGGCGGTCTGCTGCGCGCCCTACAAGAACAGGCTCAGCGATTACAGCGGGAATGGCCTCTGCTCCAAATCCAGGTGGAGCCGCCCCTCTGGCGGGATCCTCAACTGATGCAGGCCATTGTGGAGACACTCCAGGCTTTTAGCCCGGCGCTGGAATAGCCGAATCTTTCCCGTTCCCTCAAAATGGATATTTCCAACAGCAATGACGCGACCAGGACTTGAGATGGGCAAAGTGTACTTGGTGGGGGCAGGGCCTGGGGATCCAGGGCTGCTGACGGTGAAGGGAAAGGCGCTACTCGCCCACGCGGATGTGGTCATCTACGATGCTCTGGTGGGATCCTCCATCCTGGAGCTGATCCCGCCGACGGCAGAACGGATCTATGCTGGCAAACACTGCGGCGCTCACACCTTGCCCCAGGAGCAGATCACAGCCTTGCTGATGGAGAAAGCTCGGACGGCAGCCGTGGTGGTGCGGCTCAAAGGGGGGGATCCCTTCATCTTTGGGCGAGGCGGCGAGGAGATGTTGGCTCTGGTGCAGGCCGGGATCCCAGTGGAGGTGGTGCCGGGAATTACGGCGGGCATTGCCGCCAGCGCCTATGCCGGGATCCCTCTCACCCATCGCGACCTCAGCTCCTCGGTTGCTTTTGTAACCGGACATGAGGCGGCAGGGAAATACCGCCCTCAGGTCAATTGGCGGGCTTTGGCCGGGGCGGTGGAAACCCTGGTGATCTACATGGGCATGCACAACCTCAGCCACATTGCCGCTGAATTGTTGGCCGGAGGGAAAGCTCCCGATACCCCGGTTGCCCTGATCCGCTGGGGCACCACCCCTGAGCAAGAGATTCATCTGCTCCGCCTGCAGACTCTGGCTGGGCAGCCCTCGCCCGTAGCACCGCCTTCAATTGTTGTGGTGGGAGCGGTGGTCAGCCTGGCCAGCTTGTTGCCCACTTTGCGTCCGCCAGTCTCGTATTGCTCCGCAGCGCTTGCGCAACCGGAATCTCCATGAACGCCTTCTTTCGCAAGTTGGCTGCCCTCTTCTCCGCCTACTACGCCTACATGCTGGAGTACCGGGCCGAGCTGATCCTGTGGGTGTTGGCCGGATCCCTGCCCCTGATCATGATGGGGGTGTGGAGCGAGGCAGCCCGCTCAGGAGACTTCTCGCTGTCTGCTCTGGAGTTCATCCGCTACTTTCTGGCGGTGTTCCTGGTGCGCCAGTTCACCATCGTCTGGGTCATCTGGGACTTTGAGCGAGAGGTGGTCGAAGGCAAATTATCTCCTCGCCTGTTGCAGCCTCTGGATCCGGCTTGGCACCATGTGGCCAGCCACCTGATGGAGCGCTTGGCCCGTCTCCCCTTTACCCTGGTTTTAATCGCCCTTTTCTTCGTCCTCTACCCCCCTGCCTTTTGGATCCCCTCTTGGGCCCAGGCGGGGCTGGGATCCCTGGCCATTCTCCTGGCTTTTGCCCTGCGTTTCCTCATGCAGTACACCCTGGCGCTGCTGGCCTTTTGGGTGGAACGGGTGACGGCCTTGGAGCAATTCCATTTTTTGGTGTACTTGTTTTTCTCGGGGGTGATCGCTCCTCTGGAGGTGTTCCCACCACCCGTGCGCCAGGTCTTGGCCTGGACACCCTTCCCCTACCTGGTGCATTTTCCCGCCAGCCTCTGGGCAGGGATCCCGGTGGATATTCTGGGCGGCTTTGGCATGGGCCTGGCCTGGACGGGCCTGCTCTGGCTGGCTAACCGCTGGTTGTGGCGCAAAGGCTTGCAACAGTACTCGGGAATGGGAGCTTAGAGGGCCAGGTTCAGCTAGAAATCGCAGGAGCCCCGCACTGTACCCGTAGGGTCAGTGTCGGGAGGAAAGCGCTTTGATGAAGTACAATTAACTTATGAGCCAAGTCCTGACGGTCTCCTGTAAGCTCAAGGCGTCCCAGTCGCAAGCCGCCAAATTGGACGCGACGATGGAGGCTTTTGGCCAAGCCTTGAACTGGGTCAACCAGAACACGCCGGAGAAGATCGTCAACGCGGTCAA
>NZ_JBSSBV010000072.1:0-7945 GCF_054059115.1 Thermostichus sp. MS-CIW-26 | reverse complement strand
CGACGTTGGATAACAGTAGTCATGAGGACAAACTTCCCTAAGGAAGCGCGAAGATTGACAACCTAAACTTAAAACATCCGTTAAGTTTCGTCAACCACCTTTTTTGATCCTGAGAGAGGCCATGTCGCTTGTCCGCTGGATTTTAGGGATCCACACCACCACGCCCGTTTTGGGCCTGGCCCTGCTGCCGTTGGAGCCAGGGTTGGGAGAAACCCGCAGTCAGAGCTGGTGGCTGGATCGGGAGATGGCAGCGCAGTTGCACCCCTGCTTGAAAGTCTTCTTGGCCGGTCAAGCTTGGTCGCAGATAGCTGGGATCGCTGTAGCTTTGGGGCCGGGCAGCTTTACGGGCAGCCGTTTGGGGGTGAGCGTGGCCCGTCTGCTGGGCCAGCAACTGGGCATTCCCGTGTTTGGCTACTCGGCTTTGGCCGTCCTCGCCCGCCATGTGTGGCAGGAGCAGGGATCCCCGCCCCAGCCCTTGACGGTGGCGGTGCAGATGGACGCCAAACGAGGAGAGCGGTATGGCGGCGTGTATCGGGTGACAGAAGAGGGTGTCGCTGCAGAAGCGGCCGATCGGCTCTGGGAGGAAGAGGCTTGGCAGGCCCTTCTCCGCCATTGGCCGCAAGCTTTATCTGTAGATGCCGACGATTTTGTGGATTCTGCACCTGTGGTGGCGTTGGCAGAATTGGCCCGCGCCGATTTTCGGGCCGGATTGCGCCCTCAGTGGCAGGAGGTGCTGCCCCTCTACGGTCGCCAGCCCCCGATTGATCTCAGAGGGCTGAATCGGACTCCGCCTCCCCAGCGCGAACGGAGTGCCCCATCGTCACGGTAAGATTGGGAAGTCTAAGCAACGGATCCCTCTGCTGACATGATCTCAAGCAACGATTTGCGCCCTGGCGTCTCTGTAGAAATTGACGGAGCTCCCTACAAGGTGATCGAGTTCCTGCATGTGAAACCCGGCAAGGGGGCAGCCTTTGTGCGCACTAAGCTCAAAAACATGCAGACTGGCAACGTTGTGGAGAAGACTTTCCGCGCCGGTGAAACCCTGCCCGCAGCCACCATCGAAAAAGTCGAGATGCAGTATCTCTACGCGGAAGGGAACAACTTGGTGTTTATGGACATGGAGACCTATGAGCAGGCTCCAATTACCGCCGCCCAAATTGGCTCCGCCGTGAAATATCTGAAAGAAAACATGCAAGTGTCAATCTTGCGCTGGAATGGGCAGGTGATCGATGTGGAGCTGCCCAACACCGTTGTTCTGGAAGTGGTGGAAACAGATCCAGGGGTGAAAGGAGATACCGCCACTGGGGGAACCAAGCCGGCCAAGCTGGAGACCGGTGCTGAGATCCAGGTGCCTTTGTTCATCAAGGTTGGAGAACGGATTCGGGTCGATACCCGCACCGACACCTATCTGGGCCGGGAGTGAGTTCTCCCTCTCCTTTTCGGTTATGGATTTCTGTTGTGGACAGGTGATGCATCAGGAGTGAACCTTCCCTTGGATGTTGTCAATTGGCAGGAAATTCGTCTTCTCCTGGCCGCTCTGCAAGAGAGCGATGTTACCGAGCTAACTCTGGAGTTCAAAGATTTTCGCCTCACCTTGCGCAAAGGGATCCCGACTGAGCTCTCCTCCACCCCCGCCAGTCCGGTTATTGTCTCCTCTGCGCCTCCTCCTGCTCCTGCAGAAGCGCCCCCTCCTCCCACTGCTCCCAAATCCACCCCCAGCCATTGGATAGACGTGACGTCACCAATGGTGGGCACTTTCTACAGCGCCCCAGCTCCAGGTGAACCTGACTTTGTGCGGGTTGGCCAACGGGTGAACAAGGGCCAAACCCTGTGCATCATCGAGGCCATGAAGCTGATGAACGAGATCGAGGCCGAAGCGGCAGGCGTGGTGACCGAGATTTTGGTGAGCAATGGGCAATCGGTGGAGTTTGGGCAGGTGTTGATGCGGTTGGATCCCACAGCTTGATGGGCAAGGGGGTAAACCGGATTTTGGCAACCCAATCTCCCTTGCCTGTGTATACACCAAAGTTGAATCGGATTGAGGGGATGTGGTCGGTGTTGAAGCGCTGTATCCGGCAGTTTTCCAGAGCCGGGAAGTATGGGATGGAGCAAAGGGTACAGACCGCTTTGCTACTCATCAATCCATTCAATCTATCCTGCTGGGAGAAAAGTTGGGGGTGACAGCCTGGGAAACCCTCTCAGACCAATTTGACCAGTCTGCGCGCCCCTTTCATAGCCCTACCTGTCCTCAGTTCCCAATAGGTGCTCGCCAGATCCGGCTGAGGTTAAGAGAAGCCCATAGCCCCCCGGCCCATCATTGACTATGATGCGGGCGTGAGGTGTGAATAAGTACCTAAACAATGGCAACCCAACGCATTTGCTTTGCTCAAGTCTCAGATGTCCACCTGATGCCCGAGACGGGGTGCCGCTGTTGGTGGATGTCCGATTCCCCCCGCCGCCAGTTGGAAGCCGCCGTTGCCCATCTCAACCAGGTGCCGGATCTGCACTTCGTGGTGTTTACCGGAGATTTGGTGGATCAAGCGGATCCGGAGAGCTTTCACTCTTTCCAGGAGATTGTTGCCCAACTGCGGGTGCCCTATTACCTCAGCCTGGGCAACCACGATATCGACACCCTGAGGAGAAAGGGACGCTTTAACCGAGATCAGTTTATCCGTTGGTGCCAAAGCCAATTTCCCCTGTCCCTGGCTCCCACTGGTTACGTCGATTACAGCCTTTCCCCTCTGCCCGGGATCCGCTTGATTGCCCTCGACGCCAGCCTGGGACGCTTCCCTTTGCCTCAGGGCGTGCTCCGCCCCTCCCAACTGCACTGGCTGGGCGAACATCTGCAAACGGTGCCGGAAGAATGGCTGATCCTGCTGATCCATCAGCCGCCCTTCATTGCTCCCACCCAAATGGACGCGGTTTTGTTTCGCAAGTACCGGCTCCTCAGCGAACCAGCCTCGGCGCTACACGCTCTCTTGGCCCGTCACGGACGGGTGGTGGCGGTGCTGAGTGGCCACCTGCATGTGCCGAAGGTGTATGTCCGCGATGGGATCCCCTACCTGACAGCACCTCCTCTGGTGGGGCCGGTTTCGGCTCTGCGGGTGTTTGAGCTGGAGGTGAACCCACGGCGAGGGGTGTTGCGCTACCACTGGGTTAAGTTGCCGGCATTGGATCCCAGCCCCCTCTGGCACGGCTTGGTGATGGGGATCCGACGGGATCGCTGGGGACAAATCCCTCTCCGGGCCAAGGGATCCCGCTCTCTCCCTCTGCCCGCTGCCGCCTGGTAATCAAAACCCCTAAAGCTTGACCGAATTAGTGTAGATTAAAAAAAGCAAAAATCGTCGAGTTCGGTGTCTTCCCCCTATGACAGCAAGCCTTTCTCCTTCTAGCCGCTGGGAGCTGGCGGCTCAAGCGCTGCGGGAGCAGTATCAACCTCAAGTGGCGTCCCTGAGCGAACGGTTTGAGCCTTTGTCGGCAAGCGACCTGCTCACCTGGGCGGTTGAAGAATTTGGAGATGGGCTGGTGCTGGCCTGTAGCTTTGGCCCGGAAGACCTAGTGCTGATCGATCTGCTCACGGCGATTAACCCCCGTGTTCGCGCTTTTTTTCTGGACACCGATTTTCACTTCCCGGAAACCCTACAACTGCGGGAGCAGGTGTTGGCGCGCTACCCCCACTTGCAACTGCAGATCTTCAAGCCCTTGCTTACCCCGGAAGAGCAGGCAGCTCAATACGGGCCAGAACTGTATCGCTCTAACCCCGACCTCTGCTGCAACATCCGCAAGGTGGAGCCCTTGAATCGTGCTCTGGCCGGTTGCACCACTTGGATTACAGGGATGCGTCGGGAACAATCCCCCACCCGCGCCGATATCGGCAAGGTGCAGTGGGACGGCAAGCGCAACCGCCTCAAACTCAACCCGCTGGCTGACTGGACAAATGGCCAAGTTTGGAAATACATCCTTGACCACGGGATCCCTTACAACCCCCTGCACGATCGCCACTACCCCAGTATCGGCTGCCTCCACTGCACTGCGCCTGTTGAGCCAGGGGCGGATCCCCGCTCTGGACGCTGGAAGGGCACAAGCAAAACCGAATGCGGCCTGCATACCTAACCCATGACTGCTTCCTCCATCCTTGAGGTGGCTCAGTTTGAAATTACCCCCGGCTCTGAAGCCGCCTTTGAAGCCGCCATCGCTCAAGCTTTCATCTATTTGCAGCAGACCGACGGCTACCAAGGGCACCAACTGCAGCGCTGTCTGGAGCACCCTCAGCAATACCTACTGCTCGTTCAGTGGGGATCCCTAGAGGCCCATCTGGTCAACTTTCGCCAATCGGAAAACTTTGTCCGCTGGCGTGCCCTCATCGGGCCCTACTTTGCTCGCCCACCCCAGGTGTTGCACTACCAGTTGCTGACCGGATCCCCTTTTTGATTTGAAATAGGGCACCTGTCCACTCTCCACCTAGGTTGACCCCAATGGGACAGGTTAAGATGTGATATTATTTGTTTCCGGCCTTCAGACAGATGCACAGCGGCATCGCTCGTAGGGGCTGTTAACTCAGTGGTAGAGTACCACCTTGACACGGTGGGAGCCGCTGGTTCAATTCCAGCACAGCCCATGTCTTTGGCAGAAGCTGACAAAGGTTTGCTCCAGGATCAGGTTACAGTGCTGAGCCTAGCCCTCCCCTGCAGATCCTGTGAAACTGGGGATTCCTCGCCGCCACGGATTCTACTGGTAGATATGGGCCGCTTTTAGCATGTGGTAGGTGATCAGCAATTGAGTCAAAGCCAGGGGATAGCTCTGGAGCAGCTCGCCGGTGGTGCCGATCAACTGGCCGATATTGGGGTTTCCCTCTAAGCTACAGAACTTGCCCAGGTAAGGGATTTCGTTGCAGAGCATCCGCTCCAGCTCAATCACTTGGCTGGCCGTAGCATGGGCATCAATCTGTAAAACATCGACGGGCTTGCCCATATCCCGATCCAAATCCAAACGAATGGCAGAGCTAAGGTGATTGTCGCGGGCATTGAGGATTTGCCAAAAATCTGGGTGAGGAATGGTGGGGCGCAGCACCAAGCGTGCATTTAGCAATACCTCGTCTTGGTTGGATCCCTCTTGGGGCGGGTAAAAGGTGACCACCACATCGGCCCATTGGCGCTGTGGACGAATAAAAGCCTCTGAGTCGGGTTCGCGCTTTTTGAGCTCTTCTCGCACTTGCTCTTCGGTATATCCGCGCTTGCGGGTGTCCCGCTTAATCTTCCAAAGGGCTCGTAAATGTTCTGGGGGAGCCAAGTAAACCTTGACATCGTAGCTATCCCGCATACCACGGGTAAAGTAGCCCAGCAGCCCTTCGACGATGACATATTTGTTGGGCTTGACGTACTCTGGAGGGTCAAAGGTGCCGGTGCTGTGGTTATAGACGGGCTTTAGGATCGGCTGGCCGGTGCGCAAGAGCGTCAGCTAGAAATCGCAGGAGCCCCGCACTGTACCCGTAGGGTCAGTGCCGGGAGGAATGCGCTTTGATGAAGTACAATGAACTTATGAGCCAAATCCTGACCATCTCCTGCAAGCTCAAGGTGTCCCAGTCGCAAGCCGCTAAATTGGACGCGACGATGGATGCCTTTGTGCAGGCACTGAACTGGGTCAACCAGAACACGCCGGAGAAGATCGTCAACGCGGTCAAACTGCAATCCCTTTGCTACTACGAGATTCGCGCCCGATTCGGCTTGTCCAGTAACTTGGCTCAACAGGTGTGCAGACGGGTGGCAGGCGCTCGCAAAGTGGCGAGACAGCGCAACCGTCCGGTTAAAGAGTTCAAGCGTAGGTTCGTTACCTACGACGCACGCATCTTCTCATTTCGTGAGAGAGACTGGACGGTGTCGCTGACCACGGTGGAAGGGCGAGAGCGCTTTGGACTGGCCATTGGTAACTACCAGCGTGGGATGCTGGCTGGCTCCAACCCAAAAGCGGCCACGCTAGTCAAGCGGAAAGACGGCTCCTACTACATCCAGATTTGCGTAGAGGAAAAAACACCCAAGCAACAAGATACCGACAAGGTGATCGGGGTGGATTTGGGAAGGACGGATATTGCTCATACGTCAGAAGGGGATAACTGGAATGGACAGCAGTTGAACCGAATCCGAGACCACTACTCCAAGCTGAGGGCGGTACTCCAACGCAAAGCCAGTAAGGGCACACGCAGTTCGCGGCGCAGATGCAGAGAACTGTTGCAACGGCTGTCTGGCAAGGAGAGGCGCTTTCAGGCGTGGGTCAATCATCGCATCTCCAAAGCTATTGTCTCCAGGGCAAAGGCTACCAACAGCGCTATCGCTCTGGAAGACCTGACAGGGATCCGGGAAAGGGTCAATCAACAGCCACGCGGTAAAACAGAGCGTAGGAGGGCCAACAGTTGGGCGTTCTACCAACTGAGGCAGTTTCTGGAATACAAGGCGAGAATTGCGGGGGTTCCTCTGGTTCTTGTCCCGCCCGCCTACACCAGCCAGACCTGCCACAGGTGCCTGCACGTCCATCCCGACCCTGCGCAATCCTATCGCAGTGGCAAGTCGTTCAAGTGTGGGCACTGTGGATGGGGAGGAGATGCGGATTTGAATGGTGCGAATGTGATTGCGCTTTTTGGGGCTGTCGTAAACCAGCCTAGAGGTTCGGGCCTGTTTTGTTCTCTGGTAGAGCAGAGCAGGCTCGGGGCTACTGAAAGCCCGCTCCGTACCGCTTAGCGGTCGGAGTCGGGTAGTTTACCGGAGCCCTATGGATCCCTATACTGGAGTAGAAGCACTGGAAGGCATCAAAGCAGCAAGGGTAGCATTAGGTCAGACCGCTAGAGGGGGAAGCAACCGATGGGATTGTTCGATCGGGTCAGCCGAATCATTAGATCCAATATCAATGCGCTGGTCAGCAGCGCCGAGGATCCGGAGAAAATCCTGAACCAGACCATTCAGGACATGTCTGAGGATCACTACCAGATGCGGCAAGCGGTTGCCCAGGCCATTGCTGCCCAGAAGCGGATAGAGCGGCAGTATGAGCAAGCACAGCAGAGTGTTGATGAGTGGCAAAGACGCGCCGAGTTGGCCCTGCGCAACAACAACGAAGCTTTGGCTCGGGAAGCGCTGGTGCGCAAGAAAACCTTTGCCGAGACTGCCCAAAGCCTGAAGCGGCAGTTGGATGAGCAGACTAAGCAGGTGGAGATCCTGAAGTCCAACATGACCAAGCTGGAGAGCAAGATCGCTGAGGCCAAGACCAAAAAGGACATGCTCATCGCTCGCGCCCGCGCCGCCAAGGCTTCCCAGCAAATCAATCAGGTTATCGGGCGGGTGGACGCCACAAGCGCCTTTGCCGCTTTTGAGCGTATGGAGGAGAAGGTGAACTCCCTGGAGGCCCAGTCGGCGGCAGTAGCCGAGCTGGCGGTGGACAATTTGGAAAACCAGTTTGCCGCTTTGGAGGCGGGTGGCTCGGATGTAGATCACGAGCTGCTGATGCTCAAGGCGTCGATTCAGGGTCAGTTGCCCTCTGGGGAGGCGAAGTCCTCAGGCCGACCTTCCACCGCAGGTGAGAGCGAAGTCGATCTGGAGTTGGAAAATTTGCGCAAGGAGATTGACCAGCTCTAACAGGCGGAATGTCGCTCTCCTCCGACTCTCAAGGCTTGCCGGGCTGAGTTTGGGCCGGGGGGTGGTAAGCTAACCAACAAGAACTCTGACAGCCCTTCTGCCGACCAGCAGGGCAAAGTCTGTCAGTAAAGCGTTCCACCTCGAGTGGCAGGGATCCCCAGAGGGTAATCAACCTGCGAAAGGGTCACAGCCTGCTTCCGGCAGGGCTGAGGTTAGTTTGCCTACGGTTTTGTGAGAGCATGACTCTAGTCAATAATAAGCTCAACTATACTGAAAATAATGTATAATATGTTCAGTACGGATTACTACCAGTTGATCTTTCTGTT
>NZ_JBSSBV010000071.1:0-8773 GCF_054059115.1 Thermostichus sp. MS-CIW-26 | reverse complement strand
ACTTGGCTCATAAGTTCATTGTACTTCATCAAAGCGCATTCCTCCCGGCAGTGACCCTACGGGTACAGTGCGGGGCTCCTGCGATTTCTAGCTGAGACAGGCTGGGAACTTCATACTCGTAGGGCAAGGCCGGGATCCGAAACATAGAGACCCCCAGTTGGGATCAATGCTGGGGCGGGGATCCTACCTCGGCCAGGCCAATTTCCCTCAACCGCTGGGCCAAGTATTCTCCGGCAGTCAGGGAAGGGAACCGAGGGATCCCGCCGGTGCGGGCCACACAAGTCGGCAAGGGTGTGAGATCCACTTCTGCACGCGGATGCACAAAGAAGGGAATGGAAAAGCGGCATTCTTGAGGGTTGTCGGGGTTGGTCACCCGATGGGTGGTGCTGCGCAGCAGGCCATTGGTGAGGTTTTGCAGCATATCCCCGGCATCGACAATGATCTGACCGGGCAGAGCCGAAATGGGCAGCCAAGATCCATCTCGTTGCAGAAGTTCTAGCCCTGGCGCGGTGGCTTCACACAAGAGCGTGATCAAGTTGATGTCTTCATGGGCTGCAGCTCGTAAACTCTGGGGAGGGGCTTCAGCGGGAAGGGGCGGATAGTGAATCACCCGCAAGAGATTGGCTCCTCCTTCCGCCGCTTTGGGCAGGTATTCGGCAGGCTCCCCCAGATACAGAGAGATTGCTTGCAACAGTCCCTGGGCACAGGTTTCCAATTGGGCGAACAGCTCTAGCATCACCCTGCGAAATTGGGGCACCTCCCGAGGCCAGATGTTGGCAGGAAGGTGGGGATCCCCTTCGCGCCCGATGTGCCAAAACTCTTTCATGTCAGGATAGGGATGATCTTTAGCGTGTTCTTTGCCAAAGGGGGTGTACCCTCGTTGCCCCAGCAGCGCCGGATCCTCATAGGCTCTCTTGGTCGGCTCTGGCAAAAGAAAAACGGCTTCTGCGGCTTCATAGGCTTCCCGGATCAATTCCGGCGATAGGCCATGGTTAACCAAGGCAAAAAAGCCAATCTGTTGCAGCGCTTCCCCCACCTGGCGGACAAACTGCTCCCGCTCACCTGACGTTCCGTTTTGAAAGGCGGCAAAATCGACAACCGGCAGAGTCTGGCGTTGGGGAGTGGTTACCACGGCAAAAGTCGTCTCCGGCGAAGAGTCAACGCTATTTCTAGGCAGCGGGCTTGGTGTCCTATGCTATCCTTCCTAGGGGGACAAGGGGAGAGGTTTGAACCGAAGATGATCTGTTCGGGGCCCATCTGCGATATCTAGAGTCTAAAGCCGCTCGGCTATTCACCTTCCCACAAGATGTAGGTAAAACCCTGCCAAACCTCTGTTGCCTTTGCCTGGAGATTGCACCTTAGTAGTGATTAGTAGTGACCTGTGCCCTTTTCGGGAAGGCTGTGATAGAGTCGATAAAAGCAAAGTTATGACTGGGTTTTCCCCAAGAGCAGTCTGAGCGCTGGGTAGGCGAAATGGAGGGAGTTGTTCTGTTGTTGCAGTGGCTTAACTTGGTAAGGCAGGGCAGGCTACTTCTTCCCTCTTTAGCCGATTAAAGTTTTTGTGAAGTTAGGGATTAAGTTGGGGTCTCTGTTGCTTGTCAGCTATAACCGCGCCTAGAATTGCCGAGGACTGATGTTTTCGGAGATAGTTTGCAGACACTGTTGATGTTGCTTTCCTTTTGCCTACTCTCAATCTGTTGACCTTTCGAGACCGACTGCTCTATGACAGACACTCATCCCTGTGCCCCCTGTATTGTGAATACGGGAACTCTGGTCAATAAGCGGGATATTTACCGACTCCTATCCGATTTGGCCCGTGTTCGCTACTTCGATATCGTCGATGGCTCAGTGCGGAAGCAAGGGGAAGGCTGCGTGGTGGATGTTTTTCAGGATCCCACTGCTGCCACACTGGTGGTAAACCGTAGCCTCTACTTAAATGTGAACAGCTTTGACTATGCCTGTCTGCGGGATCCCGCTTCCGAAGAAGAGATTGCCAACCTGGGCAAGGAGCAGCCGGGCGTGGTTATCGACTTGGTTCAGGACGGACGTATTCTGCGCTTGGTTCCCCTGGTGGAGCCGCGTTCGGATCCCGAGGAGCTCTTGGGGGATAACCAGGCGCTGCGGGCAGCGGTGGATGTTTTGGCTGCGGGCTGGGGCATAGAAGAGGAAAACTCTTCCGACTCCTCAGATTGAGAGATCCTGACCTGAAAATATAGACCTCCAAACCCATCTCTTCCTGGCCTTGAAGTTGACCGGTGCGGTGTGACGCAAATCATGCTCGGGAGGATGGTTGCAGCCGGTATGATCCAACTGGGCCGTGAGGCTCTTTGCGTTTGGGGGTGGTGTGAAGGTTTTTTCGGGGCAGCGACAGCTTCTGGGGAAAGTATGGGGTCTGCGTCTGCTTGGATCCCTGGTGGCTGTGCTTCTGGTACTGGTGCTCAAGGCTTGCGGCGGAAGTGGTGGTTCCTCTTCTGTAGGTGTCATTCCCACTCCCATTCCAACCGTCATTCCCACCTCTACTCCAACTGTCGTTCTCACCCCTACTCCGACTGTCATTCCTGCCCCTTTGCCCTCGCCAACGACTGCGCCTGCTTCCCAGTTCACCATTGACGTTCGCTTTCCCGACAACAGTCTCACCCCCACCCAGCAGTCGATCGTCCGCAATGCCGCTCTGCGCTGGCAACAGATCATCGTTGGTGACCAGCCGGATCTGCCCCCCACCACCATTCGGGCCGACGAATGCGATCGAGGGTTTCCCAGCACGCCACTCAATTTCCCCATCGACGATCTGCTGGTGGAGGTGCGGGCCAGAAACCTCGGCAACGAGCGAATTTTGGGGGGAGCTGCTCCCTGTTTTGTGCGGGCCTCTAACGGTCTGCCTTTCTACTCCGTCATTTTGTTCAACAGCCAAAACCTATCGGCTTTGGAAGAGCGAGGGGATCTGCCCATTACTGCCCTGCACGAGTTGGGCCATGCCTTGGGCTTCTTGCCCATCGTCTGGGATCCCAAGGGGCTAACGGTGGGCTTGGTGGGACGGGATCAGCCTACGCCCCCTGGCTACGATCCCCGCTTCATCGGCCCCAGGGCAGTCAGCGCCTTCGCCACGCTGGGAGGAAACGCGCCCTCTGTTCCTTTAGAAAACGAGTTTGGGGAGGGATCCCGAGATTCCCATTGGCGGGAGAGCGTCTTGGGCCGCGAGCTGATGACCAGCCGCATCGACCGGGGGGTAGCCAACCCCTTGAGCATTCTCACGGTGGGAGCAATGGCAGATATCGGCTATGAGGTGAATCCAGCAGCGGCGGATGGCTTTGCTTTGGGGCGCAGTAGAGGGATCCCTCAGCCTTTGGAACTGCAGGAGCTGGAGTTGATCCTGCCCCTACAGCAATTTGACGCCGAGGGCAGGCGGGTGGGGGATCCCCAGGCCTAAGAAAAGGAGTATATCTACTCATGGCCAAGAGGCTACCTTTTAACAATAATGAAGGTCGAGTTGTATAACTTCACAACATCGACATAACATCGACAAGTTCTCAACATCGACAAGTTCTCACCTCATCTCTTTGCAATTAGCTATGGGTATCCTCAAGAAGCTTTTCGGCGGCCTGTTCTCCTTTTTCGGCATTCTCTTCGGCGGCTTGGTGGATTTTGTTACCGGGCCTTTTCGTTCTGCACCGGCTTCCCCCAGCTCTGCTCCTGCGGCTACAGCAACTGCTCCTGCCAACAAGCCCAAGGTGGTGGTGGAGAAGCCTTTTGTGCCCAATGAGATCTCGGCTCCGCGTCCTAACCGTCGCCCTGGCCCGGCTTTGGATGTGTTCCGGGCTATGGTTCAGGAGATCCCTTCGGCGCGAGCTTAGTCTGCCCATCTTCGGGAGCAGCTCGTAAGATGGAGGTGACACCGCTGGAGGCTGCTCTCTATGTCCGATCTCTCTTTCTCAGAACAAGAACGGCTGAAACAGCTTGAGCGTGAACTGGAGCAAGCGGCTGCAGCCTCTCGGGAGTCGGGAACATCCGTTGCGTCTCAGGGGAAAAGTGCCGTCCGAGCTTGGGTTGAGACTTGGGGGCGTCCACTGGTGACGGTCTTCGCCATTCTGGGCTGTATTCTTCTGGTCGGGCTGTTCTTCCGGGTTTTCGGCACCGTTCTCAGGTGGGCAGTGGTGGCGGGGCTGGGCTATCTGCTCTATGCCTGGGTGGTGGCACCGCGGCTGGGCCTTCCCACCGGAGCTAAGTCGAAGCAAGAGGACAGCAATCTCGACAGCTTTTGATGCCTAGGGATCCCTGGCGAGCCTATGCTTACCTGGCGGCGGCCATCTTGGGCTGGGCCACGGCTGCCAGCGCTTTTAAGTTTGGGTTGCAGCACCTGTCGCCGACGGTTCTGCTGATTTTTTCGGCATTGAGCTCTTGCTTGATCCTGGGGATCGTTTTGGTGGTTACAGGGCGGGCAGGGTTCCTCGGCAAGCAGAAGGGATCCCAAATCCGCCTGTCGGCCCTTCAGGGGCTGCTCAACCCCTTCGGCTACTATGGGGTGTTGTTCCAGGCTTATGACCGTCTGTCGGCTCAGGCGGCGATGGCTCTGAATTACACTTGGCCACTGGTGCTGGCTCTTCTGGCGGTGCCGCTGCTGGGAGAGCGCTTCCGTTGGCGGCTGGTGTTGGCCTTGGGGGTGAGCCTGCTGGGGGTGGTGCTGGTGGCTACGGGGGGATCCTGGGGCACCTTGCAGGTGGAGGATCCCTGGGGGGTGCTGCTGGCGGTGGGCAGCTCTGGACTCTGGGCGCTCTATTGGCTACTCAATGTGCGGGATGGGCGAGATGCGGTGCTGAAGCTGTTTATGGGGTTTCTCTTCGGCAGCCTCTATGGCCTGCTACTGCTGCCGTTTCAGGAGGTCTCTTGGAACCTTGCCGGGCTGGGTTGGGCGGCTTACATTGGTCTGGCGGAGATGGGCCTGACTTTTGTATTTTGGCTGCGGGCTCTGGAGTTGGCGGGCCATCGGGGATCCCTGGCCAACTGGGTGTATGTGACGCCCTTTTTGTCGTTGGGGTTGATTGCGGTGCTGTTGGGCGAGAGGATTGCGCTGGGATCCGTGCTGGGCCTGGGTCTGATTTTGGCCAGCAATCTGTGGGGATCCCGTAGGGAAAAGTCCCCCGCAGATCCTGTTCTGTCTTGAGGTGGTCGCGATGAATCCCGTTCCTCTGTATGTGGCGGCAACAGCTCACGGGTTTGGGCACGTTACCCGTCTGGCGGCGGTCGTGAATGCTTTGCTGCGGCGGGATCCCCATGTTCTGCCCATCTTTGTTACGCCGGCTCCCCGCTGGCTCCTGGAGCGTTACGTGGAGGGGAAGTTTCTCCATCGGCCGCGGGCGTTGGATGTGGGGGTGGTGCAGCCGGATGGGCTGCAAGCGGATCTGCCGGCTACGTTGGCTGCCCTCAAGGCGTTTAAAGCCAGCGCTGCGGAGCTTGTTCGAGAAGAAGCGGATTTCATTCGAGCCCAGGGGGTGCCTTTGGTGTTGGCGGATGTGCCGCCCATTGCTGCGGCGATTGCCCAGGCTGCCGGGATCCCTTGCTGGATGGCCAGTAATTTTGGCTGGGATTTCATCTATCAGGAGTATGGCCCGGAGTTTCAACCGTTTGTGGCCTGGGTTCGGGAGCTCTATGGGCAATGTGACCTTCTGTTTCGCCTGCCCTTTAGCGAGAGCATGGTCGCGTCAGCGGTGCGGAGCACTAGCGCTTTTCCGCGTCAGCAGGAGGTGGGGCTGACGGGATCGGATCCCCGCTACCCACCAGAAGAGGTCGCCGCCCAGTTGGGGTTACACCCGGATCAACCCAGGGCTTTGTTCACCTTTGGCGGGCTGGGGGTGCAGGGGTTTCCTTACGAGCGGCTCCAAGATTTTCCCGACTGGCAGTTTCTCACCTTTGATCCGGAAGCTCCCCCCTTGCCCAACTTGCGGGTTTTGGATGGGCGGGTGTGGCGACCGGTGGATGTGATGCCCCTCTGCCGCTGGGTGGTGTCCAAGCCGGGCTATGGCACTTTGGCGGAGGCCCTGCGCAGCCGCACACCTATGGCCTGTGTTACCCGCTCTGGGTTTGCTGAGTCACCGTTGCTGGTTGAGGGTTTGCGGCGCTATGGCTGGCATCGCATTCTCTCGCCAGAGGAGTTTTTTCAAGGATCCTGGGACTTTTTGCGGGATCCCGCCCACCCACCCCAGAGGCCGGATGGATTGGATCTGCAGGGGAATGAAACCCTGGCTGCTGCCTTAGAGGCATTCCTGCGGGGGAGGGATGCCGGGTAGCATAAAGGGCAGCTTCCTGCAGCGGATCCCATGGCCAGCAGCTCGACAGAATCTCTGCGGCAACTGTACGAAGAATTGCCCTACCCCAATGTGGCGATTGAGGCCTCGGGCCGCAACGCCATTGACGGGTTGTACCGCCTAAGTTTGACCACCGCCCAATACGCCCGCACCCGCGCCATTGTGCCCAGCGAAGGCGCTCTCATTTTGAATGCTGGCTGCGGCTCGGGCTGGGAAACGTTGATCTTGGCGGAGGCCAATCCGGGGGCGCGGCTGGTGGTGTGCGACCTGTCGGCAGAGTCGGTACGGGTGACGGAGCGACGCTTGCGCTACCACGGTTTCGGAGAGGTGGAGTTGTATGTTCTCGACCTGTTGGACATCGAACAGTTGGGGCTGGAATTTGATTTCATCAGCCTCAACGATGTGCTCTATCTGCTGGACGATCCGGTGGCGGGGCTAAAAGCCCTCAAGCGGGTTCTCAAACCTGACGGGATCCTGCGGGCCAACCTGCACCACGCCTACCAGCGGGAGGTGATCTTTCGCATGCAAGAGGCGTTTCGGCTGCTAGGGCTGTTTGATCTACCCACTCCTGAGGCCTGTCAGCGGGTACGGGAATTCATGGCCAGTTTGGCCTCAGACGAAATGCGGGCAGCCCTGCGCTGGAACCCTGAGATCTACAAAGACGACACCAACATCCGGGCCAACTACCTCTTGCCAGGAGACAAGGGCTTCCTGATCCCCGACCTGATGCGCATGCTCGCAGACGCCGATCTGGGCCTTGTCTGCTTGGTGGACTATGCCGACTGGGATCCTGCAATTTTGTTCAAAGAGAGGGCCATGCCCCCCTGGCTGCAAGCTGAGTTGGACAAGCTCTCGCCTGCAGATCAAAATCACTTTTATGAGCTGATCTACCCCAACCATCGCCTCATTGACTTTTGGGCGGAACACCCCGGCTCTTCCTTGGTCTTGCCCTGGAGCGACGCCGATTGGCTGGGGGGCAGAGTGCAGCTCAACCCCATCCTGGCCGACAACGTCGAATTTCGCCAAAACTTTGCCAAAGCTCACGAGAAAAAGCTGGAGTTTGCTATGAATTGGCCGGGATCCAGCTATGGGCGCCTGACCATCTCAGCCCCTCAGATGGCTTGGTTGGGATCCCTGTTGCAGGGGCCAACGGCAGTGAAAGCCTTGATTGAGCAAGCGGCCCAGGTCAACAAGTTAGAGCTGGAAGCGGCCCGGGAGGAAGTGCTCACCTACCTGGCGGGGCTGGAGTCGTTTTTGTTTGTGATGTTGGATCCGACTCCAGGCTCTTTCTCTGGGGGGGAGTAGAGCCCTGGCGCTTCCCTTGGATCCCCGGCGCCTCTGCCGAGGCTGGCGGACCGGTTCGTCGCTATTTTTGGTTCCCGCCGGGTTGCGGAGACAGTCTTGGAGCGATGCCAGTCGTCGAGGGGGGAGGGATCCCTCTCTAGCGATCCACCAGGCGCAGCTCGAAGGTGAGGATGTTGGCAGCCAAAATCTCCAAAGCCCCGCCCTCAATGAGGTCGCGAGTGAGGGCAGCCCCGGAGCCACTTTGTTGGATCAATTCGCGGCTGCGGCGCACCGTCTCCTGTCGCTGGGGGTCGTCCACAACCACCTGCCGCTGATTGGACAGGCTGAGGCGATAGAAATTGGGCAGATCCCCCCGGGTGGCATCAATGGCCAGATTGGTCTCTTCAGGGGCTACGCGGAAGGGGGCACGGGCGGTGAGCAGAGCCACCTGGATATCTTGGTCTCGCCCATCAAGGCCCTGCAGCTCGGATATATCGATCTGGAAATTGAGGGTATCGCGGTCACGGGTAAGGCGATTAACCCGTACCTGGTTAAAGCCGACGGCAAACTCCCGTTCCGGCTCTCCAAACCGCTGGATGGTGGCCTGCAAGACTGACTCTTCGTTGAGGGGGGTAACCCGAATGAGGTAATCCCAGTCCCGCACAAAGGTGTACTCGTTGGGCCCCACACGGACGTTGGGATCCACCAAGTTGGCGGTAGGGCCAGGGCTGCCGGCCCGGCTGAGAGCTACCATGTACCAGTAGTTGGGGCTGATGGGCAAACCCAGGGTCATGCGTACTTCCAGCACTGGCCGCGCCCAAGCGGCAACAGCCGTGAGAGCCGTTATGGCCATGGCTCCCAAGCAACTCCACAGCCAGCGCTGAGGAGGAAAATTAAGCTGCGGCGGGCAAGAGCAAGTGATGGCTGGGGTTCTCATTCAAGCCTCTTCAACTCTCCGGCAGGTGGCGGCAGCCCGAACTCCTTTCCTGCTCACTCTGGAACAGTCTAGCCAGGAATGGCGTGCCCTCAACAGGGGATCCCAAGGGTCGGCGGCGGAGCGCCAGCAGAAGTTTTCGTTAAGCAGTGATGATTCGGTGTGGAGCATGACTCTAGTCAATAATAAGCTCAACTATACTGAAAATAATGTATAATATGTTCAGTACGGATTACTACCAGTTGATCTTTCTGTT
>NZ_JBSSBV010000070.1:0-9017 GCF_054059115.1 Thermostichus sp. MS-CIW-26 | reverse complement strand
GGGATACCGCCATTCTGTTTGGAAACAAACAGAATGCTATCGCTGCATAGTTGAACAGTGATGTTCAGCAGTGTTCAGCGTAAATGTATCAGCTAGGATGGGATCCCCTTTCCCTTCAGCGGTGCAGAACACTTTGCGAGTAGAATTTCAGATTTTCCGACAGTTGCCGCCGGAGCCGCCCCGCTGGCAGTCCTTCTGGCTGGAGACATCCCCTGGCGCCACCATTCTCGATTGCCTCAACCAGATCAAGTGGGAGCAGGATGGCAGCTTGGCCTTCCGCAAAAACTGCCGCAACACCATCTGTGGCAGTTGCGCCATGCGCATCAACGGTAGGGCAGCCTTGGCTTGTGGCCGACATGTGGGCGAAGAGCTGGATCCCCGCAGCCCCCAGCCGCAGCCTATTCGCATCGGCCCTCTGGGCAACCTGCCCGTTCTGCGGGATCTGGTGGTGGATATGCAGCCCTTCTGGAACGATCTCAGCCGGGTGGATCCCTTTGTCAGCACGGCGGGGCGTCGCATCCCGGAGCGAGAATTTTTGCAGTTGCCTGCTGAACGGGAACATCTCAACGCTGCCGGTGGCTGTATTCTCTGCGGGGCCTGCTATTCCGATTGCAACGCCAAAGAGGTGAACCCAGAGTTCGTCGGCCCCCATGCTCTGGCCAAAGCCAACCGCCTCGTCCAAGACAGCCGCGACAGCCAACGGGAACAACGCCTGCAGGCTCTGGATAGCTTGGCTGGTGTCTGGGGCTGTACCCGCTGCTGGAACTGCAACAGCGTCTGCCCGATGGGCGTGGCACCTCTGGATCAAATCACCGAACTCAAACAGGGGATCCTCTCCCGCCATGCAGACAAGACCGCTGCTCTGCCCACCGACCGTTCCCCATCGCACGCTGTTCGCGCTATTCGGACGGAGTCCTTGCGCATAGCCATCCGCCACCGCAAGACTCTGGTGCAACTGGTGCGCTCCGGTGGTTGGATAGATGAGCGCCGCTTTGCCCTGCAGGTGGTGGGCCGGGATCCCAAAGGGCTGCTCAGCTTGGTGCCTTTGGGTCTGCGCCTGTTGGCCAGGGGCAAATTTCCCTTTCGCTTCCAGCCCTCTGCAGGGGCGGCGACGGTACGGCGGCTTATCGACACAGTTAGGCAGGAAGGAAGGGATCCCCTCTAGGCTCCGGGTTTGAGGTTGTCTTGGCCGGCAATCAACCTGGCACTCACAATCCGATCCCCCACTTTGATGTGGTGCAGCACCTCCGTTCCCTCTGTAACGTACCCGAACACGGCATAGCGGCCATCCATGAGGTTTAACCCCGCCGGGGTGAGATCCGGCTCAGCCATAAAGATGAAGAACTGAGAAGAGGCGCTGTTGGGATCGTCGGGATAGCGGGCCATGGCCACCGTCCCTTCGGCGGAAAAGGGCAGAGCCGGTTCCACATCCCACAGGCCCATCTGATCAAAAGTCTGGCCGTAGCGGGGCATCACCTCGCCTTTGGCGCGAATCTCCATGGGGATGGTGCGAACCTTGCCCGTGGCCGGATCCACATAGCCATCGGCAGGGCCAGGGGGATCCCCGGCCTGCGCCAGGAAGAAGGTCTCCACCCGGTCAAAGGTCAGGCCATCGTAGAAGCCCCGCTGCACCAGGTCGGCAAAGTTGCCGGCAGTGATGGGGGCGCTGTAGCCATCTAAGGTGATCACCATGCGCCCAGCGGTGGTGTTTAGCTCCACCTCTGCCCGCCCCAAGAGCTGAGGTTTGTCGGCATACTCAGCAGGCACTGTGTAGGGGAAAGCCCCCACCCAGTTGTTTTCGAGGGATCCCAACTCGTCCACTAGACGGTCGTAGGCAGCGCGGGCCTCTTCTTTGCCTTTGGATTTGCGCTCGCTGGCTTGGCCGATCACCCGCAACTGCTCCCGCAGCGCAGCCATCTGTTCAGAGGCTGGGGTCACCCGATCCGGGGGCAAGCCGGCCAGCAGGGAATCTCCATAGCGATCCAAGAGGTGCTCTACCTGGCGCACATCTCCCCGCACCGCTGACCAGCGGTTGTACTTCAGGTCGGCGTCGATTTTGGAGATGGCCTCATCAATTTCCAGCAGCTTCGTTTCCTGAATAGGCAACGCCCGCCGCAATAGGGTACGTGGATCGGTAATGGCATCCCCCTGGGGCAGAGCCAAGGCCGGGATCCCCCAGAGCACCACCACGCAGAATAGAGCAGCTACGTAGAGGCCAATCCGGCAAAGGGATCCCCATTGCCAAAATCCTTGGGCACGCTGCGTCATGGTTCCTACCGACTTGCAAAACCACTCCTGTCTCAGCCTGACATCCCACCGTCACAGGCGGCAAGCGTTGTCAGACCTCGATTGAGATTTCAACGACTGGCGTGCTCCACCTGGGGGAAAGCCGTCATCGCTACACGACGCTTTTGCGACCGCGATAGCAAAGACGGAGTTCTCAGAGGGCATGACTACACGGCTCTCCTACCTAGGAACGGTGACCTCGAAACGGATGACCCCGGCTGAGCCAGAACTGCCTCCCCCCACATTCACCACCACCACACCGTTGGGGTTGCTGATGCCCCCACAAGCAGGAGGCACAGCCCCACCCGGCGGAATGAAGGATCCCCCTCCCCCTGTGCTCACCGACAGGCTGCCCGGCACATACTGCAAGCCAGGCGCCAGGGGATCGCACACCACAAAGGTGGAAGCGGGCGAGTCCAGCAGGAAGTAGATGGCATACTGCACCCGCGCTCCTGGGCGCACCGGCAGGTTGATGGCCCCCTGCAGGAAGGTGCTGGCTCCGCCTGGCCAAGGGATCCCTGGGTTGTCGTTGGGGTCGGTGGGCTCGTCGAAGAATTCGGGGATAGGAGTTCCGTTGAGAGCGGTAATCCGCTTGACCAGTCGGATCCCTTCGCCTGGGGGAGGTGCTGGGCTGGGTGTGGGCGTCGGAGTGAGTGTGGGTGTCGGTGTCGGGGTGGGCGTCGGTGTTGGAGTGGGTGTTGGCGTCGGTGTTGGGGTGGGGGTGGGCGGAGCTTGCTCCTCATATGCTCCTACATCACACCGAACTCCAGCAGGTCGGGAAAAACCCCGCTGATCCTGGTTGACAGGGCTACTGTTCAGGTCGGTACACTGCCCGGCTGGCACAGCGTCGATGGCTACACTGCCTGCCAGAAGGGCATGGGTCTGGGTCGGCCCACCATTGTTGGCCAGTGGCCCAAGGTTCAAAGCTGCTGAGGTCACAGCCGTAAGTCCTGGGCAGCTTCCATCGGTGTCGAGATTCGCCCCGCTGGGGGTGAGAGTGCCAGCGTTGGAACAATTACCTCCGCTTGTACTGTTTGCTACGATTGAGTTTCTGAGGTTGGCTGTGGCGCCGTTGAAAATACCTCCACCTTCTGAAGCTGAGTTCGATGCAATTGTTACAAAGCTTAGACTGCTGGTGCCGAGATTGTAAATGCCACCGCCTTTTGTGCCAGCACTATTTCCTGATAGGGTGCTGTTGGTAATGTTTACTGTACTGCTGCTGGAAACATAGATCCCTCCCCCTTCCTGGTTGACATTGTTGAAGGGGATCTTGCTGGCGTTGTTGAAGGAGATCTCGCTGGCGTTGAGGGTTACCTTGCCGCCATTGCCGTTGTAAATGCCGCCCCCCTTTTCACTAACGTTATTGCCGGAGATCCCTGTTTTGCTGATGTTTGTCGTGCCTAAATTGTAGATGCCGCCCCCTTCCTTGCCAGCACCATTGTTGACAATGCCGGCGTTGGTAACCGTTACCGTGCCGCCGCTGCCGTTGTAGATGCCGCCCCCTTCCTTGCCAGCACCATTGTTGACAATGCCGGCGTTGGTAACCGTTATCGTGCCGCCGCTGCCGTTGTAGATGCCGCCCCCTTTGTCACCAACGCTATTGTTGGAAATGCCAGTGTTGGTAATTGTTACCTTGCCGCCGCTGCCGTTGTAGATGCCGCCTCCCTCCTGGCCGGCACGGTTGTCGGAAATGCCCGCTGCGTCAATGGTTACTGTGCCCAGGTTGTAGATGCCGCCCCCTTCTTTGCCAGCACCATTGTTGACAATGCCGGCGTTGGTAACCGTTACCTTGCCGCCGCCGCCGTTGTAGATGCCGCCTCCCTCCTGGCCGGCACCGTTGTCGGAAATGCCCGCTGCGTCAATGGTTACTGTGCCCAGGTTGTAGATGCCGCCCCCGAAAGAAAAAGCCCCATTATTGGAGATCTGAACATTGGAGACTGCAAGCTGACCGCCGACCTCCACAAAAACACCGCCACCGGCAGTATTTGCAGTATTTGGATTTGGATTTGGAGGATTGGCTCCATCCGCACAGCCACTTTTGATCTCTACACCTTGTAGATTGAGCTTGCCTCCGCTGCTGACATGGAAAATGCGAAACTCGCCTTTGGCTGCACTACCGTCTAGATCGCATGCTATCGAAGTATCTCGCTGGATCGTCGCCCCGTTGCCTTGAATGGTGATGGTGCTGGTAATGTCCAAATCGTCGTTGTCCGCTCCAGAGTCGGTTTGGTGTCCCGACCCATCGTCGTCTATCGACAAGGTATAGGTCCTCCCTTCCAACAGCACAATCGTGTCTGCACCTGGGCCCGCAGAACATTCATTCACTGCTGAATCGGTGTTTGCGGCTATCACGGCCTCCCGCAGAGAGCAGAGGTCATCAGCGGCTATAGCATCGCTTGTGGTGGTGACGTAGATCGTAGTCTGTGCCGGCGAAGGCAATTGCAAACCTGCTGCTGCTATACTCGCCAACAAAGGCAATACGAACCTAGAGCTGTATTTGCCCACACCTTGCCTCTCTGTCAATCAAGATGGCCTAGTAAGAGGATCCACACCTGCTCACCTGCGGCAACAAGCCATAGCTATTGAAGAGGGCCTTGGCAATCAGCCACCCTCATATCATGGATCTCCTCTCCCTAAATCTACCGCCGGCTGCAGTGGATTTCCCATTCCACTCCCACTTCCCTTCCGCCAGCCGATAAGGCATGGCCTCACCTCGGGATGAGAGGCTGCTCCCAGTTGAGGAGCAACGGTGGAATGGCTTTTACCTGGGAACAGTGACCTCGAAGCGGACGACACCGGCTGAGCCAGAACTGCCTCCCCCCACATTCACCACCACCACACCGTTGGGGTTGCTGATGCCCCCACAAGCAGGCGGCACGGCCCCACCCGGCGGAATGAAGGCTCCCCCTCCCCCTGTGCTCACCGACAGGCTGCCCGGCACATACTGCAAGCCAGGCGCCAGGGGATCACACACCACAAAGGTGGAAGCGGGCGAGTCCAGCAGGAAGTAGATGGCAAACTGCACCCGCGCTCCTGGGCGCACCGGCAGGTTGATGGCCCCCTGAAGGAAGGTGCTGGCTCCGCCTGGCCAAGGGATCCCTGGGTTGTCGTTGGGGTCGGTGGGCTCGTCGAAGAATTCGGGGATAGGAGTTCCGTTGAGAGCGGTAATCCGCTTGACCAGTCGGATCCCTTCGCCTGGGGGAGGTGCTGGGCTGGGTGTGGGCGTCGGAGTGAGTGTGGGCGTCGGTGTCGGGGTGGGTGTGGGTGTTGGAGTGGGTGTGGGTGTCGGAGTGGGTGTGGGTGTCGGAGGAAGCTAGCTTGCTCTACCCCCAAGAGAACCATTAGCAGGGCTGTGGAAACGGTGCCCAAGCTGCGACTAAAAAAGCAAAGCAATCTTTCCAGTTGACCAGGACGAAATCAAGACGGTTTTGAGGTCAGCATTCAACACTCCTCGGCTCTCTCAGCGCGTTCTCTCAGAACACAAAACCAGCTTGACCAAACTTGACTAAAACGAGGCAGCCATCAGTTATCTACCCTCACCGAAACCGTGTTGCTAAAGAGCAACGAGCCCGATGCTGAACGAACCACAGCCCTGTTGGTAATGATGGTGGGAAGAGCGGGAGTTTCAGGAGCAGGCACAAATGGAGTCGGCGTAGGTGCCGGCGGTAGGGGTACGGGAATGCGGAGGCGGCAGGGCTGATCCGATTGATTACCTTCTGGGGCATAGCAAACGCGAATGAGATCTTCCACAAAGCGAAGCTGATTAAAACTAAGTTGATCCGCTTGTCGAATAATGTCCGTAATGATTTCCTCCAGGTCTCGGGCTGTTCTGGAAAGAGGTACGCTGACAAACAGAATATTCTCCAGATCCCTAACTTCGGGGGGAGCTAAGTTGGAGAAAGGTACTCTATCCCGCTCCCGCAGCAAGATGCGATAAAGGGCTTCGCTCCAAGGGGAAACATCCACGGCTGCGCTGAAAACAAATCCCCGCAGGGGTATAGACTGGCCGGACTGACGCCCTTGGCCCAATAGGTTGGACTGAACCGATACCAACTTCCCCGGCGGTTGAATAATCGATCCGGAAAAGGGGATGGTGAACCGCAAGTTGCCCTCCAAGGCAGTGGTTGACAAGGCAGGCAACAAAATGTCCCCTCTTGAGCTTAGGTTGAACAACTCAACCTTATTGCCTCTTGAAAAGAGCGGCCCTCCCGAACAAAGGGCGGCTGTTGAGCCTGAAGGGCAAAGCTGAGCAAAGGGATCCACCACCAACCCCAAAATGGCAGAGGCAAAGCCGGAGCTGGGATCCCTTGGCGGCGACCCCACAGTCGAGGGGCTGCTGGAGGTGCCACCGCAACCTTTCAGGAAAACCGTTAGGGAACCTGTAAGCACTGCCGCCAGGACAAGCGCAGCCGGTTGCCAAAATCTTCTGGGTATACCGAGTCGTCGAAACATTTGCTTATCGCCTCGCTCTCGATTAGGGATGTTGTCAGCCTGCGGAATGACTCTAGCGGGATCCCACCGTGAGAACAGCGTCGCTGAAGGGCGCCACAAAACGGCTGCCTTCTCTCTCAACTCTCAGCTCGCCACTGAGAAGATAAGAACCAGCAGATAGCGGAACATTGCTTTGCACCCTCACCTGCAGGCGGTGCTCCCCAATAGCAGCAGGGAATAAGTTGGCAAAGGGAGCTTCCAGCCCTTCAGAAAACCGTGCCAGCACAAAAGTCCCCTCAGTAGCTGCAGCCAGACGCTGTAACTCCAGAAGATTCAAATCGACCCCCAACCCAACCACATACACGGTGAGTTTTTGTCCTCGCTCTCTGGCCAAAGTTGTCAGCTCCTGAGTAGCTTGGTTGATGGAGCGGGTGCTTTCGTTGTCAATCCCATCGGTAAACACCACCAAACGGCGGTTGAAACGCTCGGTGGGCCGAAAGTCGCTCAAGAAACGCCCGGCTTCTACCGTGGCATCGTAGAGGGCAGTGTTCCCCCCCGGAACAGCGCGCAAAACGCCTCGTCTCAGCAGCTCTTTGTCGCCGGTGAAGTCCTGCAATAGCTGAGCCGTGCGCAGGGGCTGCCCCAAAGCTGTAAGGCCAAAACCTGCCCCCCGGTTGTCAAAGCGCAGAATGGCGCCCAGATCCAGGGGTGCAGGGCGAAATTGATCCAGGAGCCGAAAAACAGCCAGGAAGCGCCGAGATTGGGGATCCAAGACCAACAGGCTGCCTGAGCCATCCATCAGCACAGCCATGAGCAAAGGCCGCTGAGGCAGATCCGGCGGGGGGTTCTCGATCCGGGTGGGTGTCAGGGTCAAGGTTACCGGCTGCGGGATCCCTAGCAAGTCGGTTACCCGGTTTACCTGCAGGCTGACCTGACTGGCAGAGAGCTGGGTTATTGGTTGGGGCGGATCCCCGCCTTGCAGGAGGGCGATGTTGAACTCCATTTCCCCTTGTGTGCCAGAAAAGGAGCGGGTCAGAGCCCCATTGAACGTCAGGCGAGCTTGGGATCCCACAGCAGACGGCTCAATGCCTGTACCGCCGGAAGAGCCACAGCCGACAAGGCAGCTTCCCACGAGCACCAGGAGAAGCAGCCAACCAGCTTTTTGGCTTTTTACTTGACCGGGCTGTATTTTTACAGTCATTGCAGCTGCCAGTGCAAGCACAGTGGGGTGGCATGAAAGTACGGAGTTGCAATACCACAATTCCGAAAGCTACTGTAGCGCTTGGTGTAGGCGTAGAGATTTTTACTGCAGTTAGAGGATCTCGAGTTCATCTTTTTTCACAATGCGAGCACAGCGGGTCTCAGCTTTGAGCCTAGTAGGGCGGCTAAAGCCTGTCTGCTCCGAGAATTGCTTCGAGATAAAGACCCCTTTGTTTTGCCACTTGTGGCAAGCGTTCTCGCTGACCAATTGTCAAATAAGCCGGCGCTCTCCTCCGTGGCCTATAGTTCATAGCAGCTCATCAGTGCAGGTGTAAGCTCTAAAAGGATCCCCTGGGTGAGGAGGAGAACTGAACATGGCGGCAAAGCAACTCAAGTTCTATTGGAGCCCCCAACACCAGCTCTTTAGCTGCGATGGCGCCAAGTTGGAGGGGCACGGCTACATCCAAACCAACCCCTCCCATGACCTGGTTCACCTGCTCATTGCCGCCAACGGCAACATGCCCTGGCAGCCGGTGGAAAGCCGCGAGCAAACCTGCTTTGCCGAGTACAACGCGGTGATGCTGGAGCACCTGTTGGTCAACTGCTTCAACGCAGCGGTGCTGGGATCCCTGCCTGCCCAGCAGATCATCCCAGAGGCGCGGAAGTTCTTGCGGTGGTTTGTTTCAGAACATTACGCCCCTTTTCCGGTGTCTGAAGAAGAGGCTTTTCGTCGCTTTGCTGCGCACCTGGATATTGAGCGCATTGTGCGTTTGTTCCCCTATTTTTACAGTCTGCGGGCTTGGGAATGCTTCAGCCTCGATTACCGCGCCGAGACCTACGACCTGGAGTTCACCTCCGAGGATGATCCCGTTCGAGAGGCCCCGGAATGGGCGGCGGATCCCAACATTTTGGAGACTCAGGAGCTGGTGCGGCAAAAGCTCTCTGAGGCAGTAGCCGAGGCGGGCTCGATCCGGCCCAAACCGGAGCCCGTTTTCCCGCCAACTTCGTCAGCTAGAAATCGCAGGAGCCCCGCACTGTACCCGTAGGGTCAGTGTCGGGAGGAATGCGGAAGTTATGATAGAACCATGACCCAAGTCCTG
>NZ_JBSSBV010000069.1:0-9872 GCF_054059115.1 Thermostichus sp. MS-CIW-26 | reverse complement strand
AACGGCTGTCTGGCAAGGAAAGACGCTTTCAAACGTGGGTCAATCATCGCATCTCCAAAGCTATTGTCTCTAGGGCAAAGGCGACAAACAGCGCTATTGCTCTGGAAGACCTGACAGGGATTCGGGAAAGGGTCAATCAACAGCCACGCAGCAAGACAGAGCGTAGGCGGGCAAATAGTTGGGCGTTTTATCAACTCCGTCAATTTTTGGAGTACAAGGCTCTGCGTGCGGGGGTTGCTCTGATTCTTGTTCCGCCTGCCTACACGTCGCAGACCTGCCACCGGTGTTTGCACATTCATCCCGATCCTGCGCAATCCTACCGCAGTGGTAAGTCGTTCAAGTGTGGGCACTGTGGATGGGAAGGGGATGCGGATTTGAATGGTGCGAATGTGATTGCGCTTTTGGGGGCTGTCGTAAACCAGCCTAGAGGTCCGGGCTTGTTTTGTTCTCTGGTAGAGCAGAACAGGCTCAGGGCTACTGAAAGCCCGCTCCGTACCGCTTAGCGGTCGAAGCCGGGTAGTTTACCTTTCAACCAGGCCACCCTTGAAACCACTATTATGGGTCAAGGCACCCCAGCCAAATGACGAATCCTGTCCGTCTCCCTAAAATAGCGACAGATAACAGGTGAATAGCGCTTTACCCTTTTCCCTAACAGCCTCCTCGAGTCCTCATGAAGCGTGTACTGGTCGTAGATGACGATCCCCTCTCCCTGAAGGTGCTGAGCCGCCACCTGACTCAGCATGGCTATCGGGTTTGTACAGGCGCTTCGGGTGTAGAAGGGTTGCGTCTGTTTGCCCAAGAGCAGCCGGATGTGGTGGTTTCAGATGTGGTGATGCCGGAAATGGACGGCTTCGAGTTTTGCCGACAGCTGCGCCAACAGCGCGGCGGCGAGCTCGTCCCCTTCATTTTTCTCTCTTCGCGGGGAGAGATCGATGACCGGGTTCAGGGCTACGAGCGGGGGGCGGATGACTACATCATCAAGCCCTTTGAACCCCTGGAACTGGTGGCCAAAATCGAGGCCCAGATTGAACGCTCCCGCCGCACCCAATCGGAAATTCTGCGGCTGATCCAACAGCAGTCCCAGCCAAAACCGGAAGCGGCCCCCCGCCCCACTCCACCCGAATTGCCCCTGACCCCTGCCGAAGAGCGGGTCTTTCGGGAAGTCATTCGCGGCTTCACCAACAAGCAAATCGGCGAGAAGCTGTTCATCAGCCCGCGCACTGTGCAAACTCACCTGACCAACATTCTCAGCAAGCTTTCTTTGGAAAATCGCTCGCAACTGGTGCGTTTTGCCTACGAACGGGGCTACACCGCCGAAGAGGAGCCGGGCCAGAAGGGATCCCTTTCAGGCCAGGTGTAGCCTCAAAACAGCACGTGGCGCTTTTCGCACCCGGCAGGGGATCCGCTCCTTGCCCAAGCGGACAAATGCCTCGTAGCGATGGCAGCCGGAGAACCCGTAGTACTCCCCTTCCACTTCCAAAACCTCAATGGGCTCCTGTAGGCCGACTGCTTCAATGGAAGCCATCAGCGCCTGCACCTTATCCGGATCCGTTTGCCGCGGCAAAGGGCGGCGAATTTGGGCAAGGGGAATCTCGCGAATCTGCGCCATGTTGAACTTTCTCCCTAAGCAAGCTACTTAATCATACTCGTTATGACTTTGCTCTATCAAGACTGGCAGAGGGGATGGATTCTCAGGCCAGAGCATGGCAGGATAACACCATTCCTCACTGCTCTATCGCTCAGAAGTTAACCCAGCCATGTGGCAACTCCTCAAAGCCTTATGGGGAAAGATCGCCGGCCAAGCCCCCCCTGCACCCCCCGCTGCCGCGCCACGCAAGGCCCCACGACCGCCCCTTGGCAAGAGGCCGGTTCAGCAGCCCTCTCCCCGGAATGTCCCTGCTGCAGAGGCCGCCCGCAAAGAAGAAGCCCCTGAGCCCACACCAGAACATCCCGCCCCAAAAGTTGCAGCAGCCCAACGGGGTGAGGAACCTGTGGTGTTGCTCCCTGCTCAGGAAAAATCCCCAGACTCCCAGGCAGTAGAATCCCCCATCGGCCCAGCTCAACCCACCTCTACGGCCAAAAGCATCAGCAGCTTCTGGGCCATGACCGACACTGGATCCCGGATTTCCTGCATTGCTGCCACCACCGACAGTGGCCGTGCGGTCAGCTCCATTGCAACTGCTAGGCTCCGCCAACCGGAATAGCGACCGGGATCCCTCTGGCTCCAGAAAAAACTTCAGGGCAAGTCAGGAATAGCTCCTATCCATTCCTACCCACCACTGCAGGGATCCCCAGGGGGCATTGGGCCGATAATGGACAGGTAGCGTTGGGGGTTCCAAGCATGCTGGAGATGATCTTTAACGGGGCCAACTGGTTTGCTCTGCCCTTTTGGGCCTTGATGATTCTGCTGCCGGGTTGGAAGGTAACCCGCAAAGTGATGGAATCGCTTTTGCCCATCGCTCTTCTGGCGGCGGTTTATTTGTATCTTTTGGTCACCGGGTTTAATGCCGATGTTCTCAAGGAATTTTCCAACCCTCAACTGTCTCTGACCAGCCTAACCGACCTATTCAGTCAACCCGCTGTTATGGCGACGGGATGGGTCCACTACATCGTCATGGATTTGTTTGTGGGCCGCTGGATCTTTTTGGAAGGGTGGGATAAGCGAGTATGGACAACCCATTCTCTGATTTTGTGCTTGTTTGCCGGGCCTGTGGGTCTGCTCTCCCATTTGCTTACAGTGGCGATTGTACAAGCAACTCGCCAGAACCGGCCCAGTGTTGCTCAACCTGAAAAAGGCTCAGAAGTGCCGCAAGAATCCATCTAGCCCCTGCTTGGCTTTATGGCTCTTTCCGATGCACAGGGTGCAAAATGAGCAGCGTGGGATCATCCTCGACCTCAACGTTGCTGCCACGCAGCTCCCCAGCGCTACGTACTCGCCAGCACACAGGGTGGTTCCCGAGTGCCTTTAGGTGCCGTTGTAAACAACAACCACAAAACCCACTGAGGTCGGATCCAACCGTCAGGCTGTCGGGTTTAGGGCCTACAGCCCGTTTACGCGAACAATGCGCCCTGTGCTGCTGTGGGCGAGAGCGGCTGACTACCCTGGCACTGCAGGCAGCGTAGCACAAAGCCGCTTTAAAGGGCGGGGCTTCAAACCCAGTTTTTCGGTAACCGAATTCTTGTATTCTGAAACCCTGACATACTGATACATTTACGCTGAACACTGCTGAACATCACTGTTCAACTATGCAGCGATAGCATTCTGTTTGTTTCCAACCAGAATGGCGGTATCCCGCAAAGCTTTGAGTAGAATACCCAAAGCGCAGTTTCCGTGTCGTCTTACTACCAATTTTCTGCTTTGCTTTGGCTACCATGTTGGCAGACTCGAAAGTAAACAGAAAGATCAACTGGTAGTAATCCGTACTGAACATATTATACATTATTTTCAGTATAGTTGAGCTTATTATTGACTAGAGTCATGCTCCCCGCCCTACTGGCTTGCTTCCGCGCAGCGATGGGACGGGGCCTTAAGCTCAGTCTTCGGGTAAACAGGAGTGCAAACCTCTCATGACTGCTACCTTTGTTCACGCACCCTTGGCGCAAACTGTTCTGCCTCGCCCTTCCCGAACTCGGGATCTCCTGCTGGTTCTGGGGGGAAGTTTGTTCGTAGCTGCCCTGGCTCAGGTGCGGATCCCTCTGCCCTTCACGCCGGTACCGATTACCGGGCAAACCTTTGGGGTGATGCTGGTGGGGGCAGGCTTTGGGGCACGGCTGGGCTTTCTCACGTTGCTGGTCTACCTGCTGGAAGGGATCCTGGGATTGCCCTTCTTCAGCGGTGGCGGATCCGGGCTTGGCCACTTGGCCGGGGCGACGGGGGGCTACCTGTTGGCTTTTCCCCTGGCTGCAGGGCTGATGGGCTGGTTGGTGGAGCGCTGGGGCGTGGATCGCAACCCCTGGAAGATGGCGCTGGCGATGTTATCCTGCTCAGCTCTGATTTTTTTGCTGGGAGCCACTTGGCTGGGGGTGTGGCTGAACCAGAATGTTGAGCCCACCTCGATCTTGGCCGTCCTCAACAAAGGGGTCTTCCCTTTTATCCCAGGAGACTTGGTGAAGTGCGGACTGGCGGCAGTGCTGCTGCCCACCATCTGGCGCTGGGTGGGTCGGGAAAGGCCACCGGCTGACTCGTAACCCACTGGGCAAGAGCAGCAACTCTAAAGACCGCTCCGGCAAAGCAGAAGGGGCCTGGGATTAGCCTCGGGTCGGAAAATCTAAAAAAAAGATAACAGCTCCGAGGATTTGGCCTTTTTTCTGAGATTCTAAAAACTGTGCTCAATGCGATGTTCAATACGGCCTATTCATGGAGCTTTTCTTTATATTGCTCTAGAGTTTTATAAGTCGCTGACTGGTCGCGGCAGAGCCCCCTTGTGGGGCTTTTTATTTTCTATCTGCCGACCGGAAAAAGTTGAACTCAACCTACTATGGTCATTCCAAGCTATAATTTGATCTCTATAGACTCCCTAAATAGACGGGAACCCCGTCAGGCAACAGACGCGCCGGATCCCAGAAACATCCTGGTGGGTAGTCATTCAGCCCTTGACGGGCACCTTCTTTTCCAGCCACTGAGCCACTTGATCTGCCAGGTCAACTCCTTCCAACTGACAGAGTTCTCGCAGCATTGTTGGGCTGGTCACGTTCACTTCGGTTAGTCGTTCCCCGATAACATCAATCCCGACAAAATACAGCTTCTCCTGCCTGAGCACCGGTGCCAAAGCCCCGCAGAGAGCCCGTTCTTTTTCGGTAATCTTGGTTTTTTCCACTCGACCGCCGGCAGCAACATTGCCCCGAAAATCGCCCTCTCCAGGGATCCGATTGACGGCGCCCAAAGGTTCTCCTTCCAGCAACAAAATGCGTTTATCTCCTGCCGCCGCCTGTGGCAAATACTCTTGCACCATCACGGGCAGCCGACCAAATTGGGTGCTCATTTCAATCAACGAGTTGAGGTTTGGATCCCCGGCATTGACCCTCAGGATCCCTTCCCCACCTTTGCCACCCAAAGGCTTGAGCACCGCCTGTCCTTCCTGTTCGACGAACTGACGCAGCAGGCGTTTGTTGCTGCTGACGCGGGTACGCGGGATCCACTCTTGGAATTGCAGGGCATAGAGCTTTTCGTTGGCCGAGCGGATCCCGGCAGGATGATTGAGCACCAGTGTGCGGCTGGGAGAGAGACGATCCAAAAGGTAAGTGGCATAGAGATAGGCCGCATCTACCGGCGGATCCTTGCGCATCCACACCGCCTGCATTTGGCTCAGGGGCAGCAGTTTCTGGTCTTTGACCTCATACCAGGGATCCGCCTTCAGATCCAACCGGATTTCCTCAAGGGATCCCCAAGTTTCCCCTTGATCCCAGTAGAGATCCGCCAGGCCCAGGCAGAAAATGCGGTGTCCCCGTTTCTGCAGAGCTTCCATCAGGGCAATGCTGGTGTCATGGCCCACCTGCAACTGAGGCAATGGATCGACAATAAAAGCTACCTGCATGGGAGGTGCGGTTCACTGACGAAAGGCTGCCCCGAGTATGCAACAAATCGGAGCCGATGGCTCTCCCCCGGTAGGCTGTTTCCACAAGAGAAGGCCCCCTCTGGAAAGCTCGATGCAGGGTTGTCTTTTTAACATCCTCTTAACCTCGACAGGCGACGCAAACGTTAGCTTGATAGGTGGAATCCCCAGTTGGCCCTCAGTTCTCGGCTGGGTTGACCGGATTTCTGGCCTAACCTGTGAGGAATGCTCCATCTGTGAGTGCTCCCCCTTCTCAACCCTCAGAGCCGGTTCGCATTGAAACCACGCGGGACTTGCTGGAAGCCTTGCGTGAGGGGCGCTCCCTGGTGGGTGCCAACCTGGAGAATGCCTACCTCTCGCGGGGCCTGTTCGACCGCATTCAGATGCCCAAATCCAATTTGACGCGGGCTAACCTGCGCTCGATCAGCCTGCAGCAAGCCGACCTACGTCTGTGCAACTTTCGCCGCGCTGAGCTAGAGCGGGCCAATTTTACCGCCTCAGATCTACGGGGATCCAGCTTTAGCCAGGCTCTGGGGGACTACAGCAACTTTACCGCCGCCAAACTGGACAAAAGCAGCTTTCAGGGGGGCCGTTTCAGCCATGCCATCTTTCGCGAAGCCAGCTTGGTGGCTGCCAACCTAGCGGAGGGGAACTTCTTTGCCGCCGACTTCCGCCAGGCTAACCTATCTCGCTGCAACCTCTCCCAGGCCGCCTTGGTGAGTTGCCAGCTTCAGTTTGCCAACCTGGAACAGGCCATTTTGGTGGGGGCCAACCTACAGGATGCTCAGATTGAAGATACGCTCTTCAGTGGAGCCGATTTTACCGATGCCAAGCTCTCCGATGAGACGCGCAAGCTCTTAATCGAGCGGGCCAGCGGCACCAACGAGCTTACCCAACGGGATACCCTCAACACTTTGCTGGCGGGTTTGCAGCCCAAGTCGCGTAAGCTTTTTGGCTTGCTGTGAGGTTGGAGCCGTCAGCTAGAAATCGCAGGAGCCCCGCACTGTACCCGTAGGGTCAGTGCCGGGAGGAATGCGAGGTTACAATAGAACCATGACCCAAGTCCTGACCGTCTCCTGCAAGCTCAAGGTAGCCCAGTCGCAAGCCGCCAAATTGGACGCGACTTTGGAGGCTTTTGGCCAAGCCTTGAATTGGGTCAACCAGAACACGCCGGAGAAGATCGTCAACGCGGTCAAGCTGCAATCCCTTTGCTACTACGAGATTCGAGCCCGGTTTGGCTTGTCCAGTAACTTGGCTCAACAGGTGTGCAGACGGGTAGCGGGTTCCCGCAAAGTGGCTAAGCAGAAAAAGCGTCCCGTCAAGGAGTTTAAGAGCGGCTTTGTTACCTACGACGCCCGTATCTTTTCGTTCCGTCAAAAAGACTGGACGGTGTCGCTCACCACGGTGGAAGGGAGAGAACGCTTTGAACTGGCCATTGGCAACTACCAGCGTGGGATGCTGGCTGGTTCCAACCCAAAAGCTGCCACGCTGATCAAGCGCAAAGATGGCTCCTACTACATCCAGATTTGCGTAGAGAAAAAGCCACCCAAGCAACAAGATACCGACAAGGTGATCGGGGTGGACTTGGGGAGGACAGATATTGCCCATACGTCAGACGGGGACAATTGGAATGGACAGCAGTTGAACAGAGTCCGCGACCGCTACTCCCGGTTGAGGGCGGTACTCCAACGCAAAGCCAGTAAGGGCACACGCAGTTCGCGGCGCAGATGCCGTCAACTGCTGCAACGGCTGTCTGGCAAGGAAAGACGCTTTCAAACGTGGGTCAATCATCGCATCTCCAAAGCTATTGTCTCCAGGGCAAAAGCCACAAACAGCGCTATCGCTCTGGAAGACCTGACAGGGATCCGGGAAAGAGTCAATCAACAACCCCGCAGCAAAACCGAAAGGCGCAGGGCCAACAGTTGGGCGTTCTACCAGCTACGCCAGTTTCTGGAATACAAGGCGAGGGTTGCAGGGGTTTCTCTGATTCTTGTGCCGCCTGCTTATACCTCGCAGACCTGTCACCGGTGTTTGCACATCCATCCCGACCCTGCGCAATCCTATCGCAGTGGAAAGAAGTTTAAGTGTGGACACTGTGGATGGGAAGGGGATGCGGACTTGAATGGTGCAAACGTAATTGCGCTCTTGGGGGCTGCCGTAAACCAGCCTAGAGGTCCGGGCTTGTTTTGTTCTCTGGTAGAGCAGAACAGGCTCAGGGCTACTGAAAGCCCGCTCCGTACCGCTTAGCGGTCGGAGCCGGGTAGTTTACACACAACTGGGCTGAGGAGAAAGCTCAAAACTGGTTGAGGTCGATCCCGGCTTCTCGGGCCATGGCTCCTATACCCTTGGCCTTGAGAGTCTTCAAGGCTTTGGTGGAAAGGCGCAGACGAACAAACCGCTTACCCTCTTCCCACCAGATGCGCTTCCACTGCAAATTGACTTCCTGCAGGCGCTTGGTGCGCCGGTGGGAGTGGGAGATGGCAAAAGCGTTGTTGCGTTTCTTGTTGGTTAGTTGGCAGCGACGCGCCATGGGATCAAAGCAAACTCAGCCTAGCTATCGTAAGGCATCTTTTTGTTGGGCAGCAAGCTGAAGTTGACTTTGCAACTGGGCTAGCTCTGCCTTCAGTCGGTCAAAGGTTTGTTGGCAGTGGTTAACGCTTTTTAGGGGCAGCTCTTCATTTTTGGCAATGCAGGTCACCTGTACAGAGCCGTCGGCAGCCTGACGGGTGCGATCCACAAACACTTCCACCGTCACCAGTTTGGTGTGGGGATTTTTTCCGGGAGGCTCGCCGGCCACCCAATAATCAAGGCTGTTGTGGAGGATATTGAGTTGGCAGCGCTCCAAAACAGCGCGAATCGACTCGCTGAGCTGCTCGGCTGAGCCCACAAGCTGGGTAACGCAGGAGTATCGAGCCATAGGACAAGCAAGTCACCACGGTTATCCTACCATCAAGTTTTCGGCTCCTGCAGCCAAAGGCGAACCGGCAGAATTGCGCTCAAGAGTACTCTACACCGGCTCGGTTAGCCCTGCTGCGAGGAGGTGAATTACGTTAGAACATGAACAACTCCCAGGAGAGTTGCCATGTTTAGGGTCTCCTGTTTGGCTCATTCTCTTTTGCTACTGGGATCCCTGGGCCTGGGTTGGATAGGCGTGTCTTTTGCCCACGCGCAGCCCTTTCAGGCGGGCGACCTGGATGGGGATGGCCGTTTGACGGTGCAGGATCTCAACCTGTTGGGGGCCTACTTGCGGGGAGAACGGGGATTGACCGACGACCAGATCCGAGCTGCCGATGTCGACCAGGATGGACGGATCACAGAAGCCGACTGGCAAGTGTTGCAGCAGCGCATTCAGGCAGCAACGGATGTGCCCACAGGACAGGTGCAGTTGGATTCCGCCTATTCGGGACAGGTGGTGGATCGGCTGACAGGGCAGCCCTTGGCCGGGGCGGAGGTGGCCATTCCGGGGGCGGGTATTTCGGTGCGCACCGATGCCCAGGGTCGGTTTCGCCTGCCAGGGCCGCTGCCGGCAGAAGAAATTTTGGTGGCGCGGCTGGAAAATTACTTGCCCTATTCCCAAAGTACAGGCAACGGTCAAGCCAGCGGGGATCGGCCTTGGCAACTGCAGTTGGAGCGCTGGGATCCCAACACAACTTTGGTACTGGAGGCGAATGTCATCCGCCTGGGGGATAACCAGTACTCGCCGGAATCGGCTGCCGCCGGGCAATTTTTGGGCCCTGCCCAAGGGGTGGAGATGACCCGCTCTTTCACTTTGCAACGCCTGCCTTCGCGCCCACCGGTTTTGCGGATTGGATCCCTGATTGGGTTGGATACAGCTGCCGCCTATCGGGCCGGTCAATCCCGGATCCCCAGTGCCAACATGTCTCCCATGCAGGTCATCCTGAACGGAGTGGAAGTCGAACAGATTCACCTGGGGGGAGATAACCTACAGATTCCCCTGCCGCTGCAACCTCTGCGCCTGGGCCTGAACACTGTTACCCTGCGCACTGGCAAAACCCTGATTCAGCCCCCCATGGTCACCCGTGGTCCCCAAGTGCCGATCAGCATTCCCCTTTTCGGGGGATCCCTGCACATCTCGGTGCCGCTGGGAGGTGATACAGTCATCCGGCACGGCGGAGCCTGGGTGGATCATGACGATGTGCAGTTGGCTAACGTAACCATCGAGATCCCCAAGTAAACTACCCGGCCCTGACTGCTTCGCAGTACGGGGCGGGCTTTCGGTAGCCCTGCAGTTGGCAAGCCAACCACGGGCCTCTAGGCTGGTTTACGACAGCCCCAAGCTTGGCAATCATGTTGGCCCCA
>NZ_JBSSBV010000068.1:0-10087 GCF_054059115.1 Thermostichus sp. MS-CIW-26 | reverse complement strand
GCCTAGAGGTCCGGGCTTGTTTTGTTCTCTGGTAGAGCAGAGCAGGCTCAGGGCTACTGAAAGCCCGCTCCGTACCGCTTAGCGGTCGGAGCCGGATAGTTTACTTAAGGATCAATTGAGAGATCCGATAGACATGAACAAGCTCAGCCAACGGCTAGCGACTGCGCAAGAAAGTCTCAATGCCATCGGCAATGGCCCGCGCCAAAATAGCCTGATATTCGGCAGTAGCCAATTTTCGCCCTTCGGTTGGGTTGGTTACGTATCCCAACTCCAGCAGCACGGAGGGCATACCCACAGGTGTTTCCCGCACCACAAAAAAGCGGGCTCGTCTCACCCCCCGGTCAGCAGCACCGGTGGCCCTGACCAAGCTGCGGTGCAAGATGGCGGCCAGCTCGGCGCTATCGGGTCGCAGGTAATAGGTCTCGATGCCGTGAATGCCGGAGCGATCCAGGGCGTTGGCATGAATGCTCACCAGCAGGGCAGCGTTGGCCTGAACGGCCATATCCACCCGCGGTTGCAGCAGCACTTCCCGGTCATCGGTGCGGGTCATCACCACCCCGTACCCCCGCTCCTGCAGCAGTCGTTGCACCTGGTGGGCAACGGAGAGCACGATGTCCTTCTCCTGGATCCCATCCACCCCGATGGCACCGGGATCCCGTCCCCCGTGGCCGGGGTCGATGGCAATGACCGTCCGGTTCAGAGATTGGGGGGTGGAAGGGGAGGCAGGGCCGGGCGTCTGCGGCTGAGGTATTGGTGGAGGAGCATTCAGAGGTCGCAGCTCCAAGGTAATGCGGCGGGATCCCTGGCCGGGGTTGGGCTCGAAGACATCGAACTCCTCGGCGGGCTGCACCAGAATGCTGACCGTGCGGGCATCTTCCTGGACAAAGCGGATCCGCTCCACCGGCCCTCCAACCGGCAAGCCGGGATCCGGCATAGACTGGGGCAGGCGAGCGGGCGCCACGTTGATGCGGTAGCCACCACTCTCGGGATCCCAGCCGGCCCGGTAGAACATGAATCCATCGGCGCTGATGATCAACCGGTTGCCCTGGAGCTGAACCGATTGCAACGTGGCCAGCGGCCCACTGCTGTTGACAGAGCTGACCTCGGGCAAAAGGCTGGCCTGGGCAGCACCGCCGGCAGGCTGGATCCAGATCCCACCCCGCTGTGGGTCGTAGCGGGCTTCCCAGTCGCCACCGGAGGAATCCACATCCAGCACTACCCGAGCAATGGTGGGCTCAAATTGCCCGATCCGTAGCCGCGCAACCCCCAGACGGTTGATGACATAAGCTCGCTGGGTGAGGGCAGGGCTGAGGGTGGTGTTGAGAAAATCCACCACTACCCGATCCGGATCGAGGATGCGCCGCACCGTAGTGGAGGGGCTGCCTTGGGTACGGATAAAAAAGCCTTCTGCTTGCGGGGATACCTCTAAAATTTGATGGCCGGAGCGAGGAGATGGGGTGGGTGCCGGGCGTCGGGGAGGCAGTGTCGGCAAAGGCGGGGACGGCGGGAAGGGATCCCTGGAACCTCCCAATAAGCCGGCAGATGAAGGGGGAGAAGAAGAGAGAGATCCGGCCTGGGTGAATTGAACAGCCCAGCGGGAGGGGCCGGCAGTGAGCAGTTGCAGTTGGTTGAGGCTGAGAGGCTGATCCGGCTGCAGATACAGCACAAAGCGGGTAATGGTATCCGTAAGCTGGCTAATCTGCAGAGAGGTGACACGGCCCGCAAAAGTCTGGGTTTGGGGCTCCTGTCCAAAGCGGGTGTTGGGAAAATCCAGCACAACCCGAGGCGGATTCTGCAGCACGAACAGAAAAGGCCGCACCTCGCCCTGGGTGTTAACTTCCAGCCGCCCCTGCTGGGGGTCGTAGTACCAACGCTCAATGCGCGATAAACCTGGGGCTGTAATCGCCTGAGCCTGGACAGATTCCGGGGGAAACAGCCCTGCCCCCGCCAAGCTCAACAGCAGCATCGCCCCCCATATCTGCCTTGACCCCGGCTTGCCAAATTCGGGCATGACCTTCCATCCACTCCCCACACCTGCAACTATACCAACCTGCTTTCGGAGCAGCCTGAGAAGGAGCGCAATTCCGCTCTTGCTTGCGGGGCCAGAGGATAATGGGCATATCTTCTCCATCCCACTGCTTGTTCTCCGACGAGGTATCTTGGGATGCCCAGGCCACCGGATCCCCTAGCCCTGGCCCGAGCTGGACACGCCCAGTCAATTGTGCAGGTTGTGCGGACAGAACTGCTGCGGCGTCGCTGGTGTGTCCGGGTAGACTTTGCCGACGAGACCCTGCACGTCCACCTGCTGGGATCCCTGTACCAGCCTGCGCTCTCCCCCCAAGTTGCCGCTGCCCAACTGTTTCTGATCTTGAAGCAACTGCGGATCCCACGGCTGGAGCAAGTGGAAATTTGCGCTTTCCGCGGCTCACGTTTGCTCTGGCGGCAGAGCCTAAAGCTGGGATCCCGGCAGCGTTGGGATCGGTTTTCCTTCGATAACTGGGCAGTCAACGCTTGGGCTTACCCGGCTGCGTTTGCGGTGGCCCTGATGGTGAACAACATAAGCTTGTTGCAGTTGTTGCATTTGCCTCTTCACATTTGGATCCACGAATTTGGCCATGCCACCGTCGCCTGGTGGAGCGGGTATCGGGCTTTGCCTCTGCCCATCGGCTGGACAAGCGTTAGCTCGCAGAGGGATCCCTTTGTGTATTTTGGAATCCTCTTTTTACTGATTCTACTCTTCTGGTCAGCCCGCAAGGAGCGGATTGGGTGGCTGCAGGTGCTGGCCATCTTTCTTGCTCTATTGCAGTTTTACATGACCTGGCTGATGCCCAATCGCACCTGGGAGATGTTGTTTGTCTTTAGCGGCGTTGGAGGAGAATTTTATCTCAGCACCTTTCTGATGGCCAGCTTTTATTTTCCCTTGCCAGATCGCTGGCGATGGGATTTTTGGCGATTTGTCGTGCTGGGGATCGCGGCCAGCAGCCTGTGGAGAAGCTTTTGGGAATGGCACAGCATCAGACTGGGATTGGCCGAGGTTCCCTGAGGAACTTTGTTGGGCGGCCAAGGAGATGCCAGGGGGGATATGAACCGCCTAAACTACGACTTTGGCTGGAGCACCGATCAAATTATCCAAACCTACACTTTTTTAGGGAACCTGTGTGTTTTCGTCGTATTAAGCCTATATGTTCTATTCCTGTTGCGGGCAAATGATGAGATTTGGCTGTATCTGCGAGCAAAGCTTATTCTTTGGATGGATGGTTTGATAGGCTCCAGTTCAAGGAAACGTTCTTAAGATCCTCTTGTACTGAACATTGCCCCAACTACAACTTTTTCCGGCAGCGCCAGCTACATCCAGTGCAAAACTAGCTCTCGGGTAACAGGGATCCCGCTTATCTCCAGAACTTCCCTAGTGTCCAACTCGATTCCTCAAGGGGGCAGGATCATTTTGGTTTTGGACTGCAGCTTTGCCGGTTGGGAATTGCTCCAACCACTCCGTTGAGCTCAGAGGGCGTTTGTGGTGCCCATCTGGGCAATGATTGGGCGGGAGAAGTGGCACCCCTATCAGGTTGGAGATGGCCTGTTGAGCATTCGCTCTATGCTGAGGGATATGTATAGACAAACTTCCTCTGCAACGGTACTTTACCCATGTCAGCCGCCTTCTCTTGGCCCTACCGCACCCCAGGGATCCCAGACTCTGCCTTTGAACGCATCCCAGGGATCCCAATGAGCCCTCGTGAGGTGCGCGTGTTGGTGCTAAGCCAGTTGCGCCTGGGAGAGAACCACTGCCTGTGGGATATCGGCGCCGGAACCGGCACAATTGCCATTGAAGCGGCTGTTCTATGCCCCAAAGCTCGCGTGATTGCTATCGAGCGAGATGCCGAGGTAGTCAGCCTAATCGAGAGCAATTGCGAGAAATTTGGCCTCACCAACGTGCAGGTGATTCAAGGTACTGCCCCCGATTGTCTGCAACACCTTTCTCCGGCACCGGATCGCATCTGCATTGAGGGAGGCCACCCCCTACGCGAGATCTTGGAAGCCTGCTGGAGCCATCTCAGCCCCAACGGGCGGGTCGTGGCGACGACCAACTCTTTGGATGGGCTCTACGGCCTTTCTGCCGGCCTGGCCGCTGTGCGGGCTCATCATGTGGAGGTGATTCAATCGGCGGTGAACCGCCTGGAACACCGCGGTCGGACTCAAATGCTGCTGGCATTGGATCCCACCTTTGTTTTAAGCGGAGAAAAAATGAGTTAAGTTTTATATGACCTGTTTACATTTTTTGGTAGATCTTTTCCCAAGGTGATGAATAAAAGCAGATTGGTCTGTCTCGAATGTCTTAAACTGGCAAAAAAGATTGGGCCACCACAAACCTTAAGCTATACTGATGTTTCTCGATCCCAAACTCAAATCTGCTTTTATACCAGATTAAGAGAGCTGGGAAACCCAAAAGCTATGGTTCAATTCCAAAACCCCTTTCAGGAATCACGGGAAGTCAGGCTGCGGCAACTGTTGATTCGAGAGCGCTGGCCAGAAATGCTGAAAGGCTGCCGGGCTTGCATCCATTGGGACGACTTCAAGCGACCGGAATGCTGCGGTGACTGCGGCATTGGCGATCGCCGTAGGCAAGCGGTAACCGAAGAAAGCCCACCCAGCAAGTCCCCAGGAATTTAGGGTTTCCCAAGCTTTCCAGAGGGGGATCCCAGCTCCTGTGGTGGTTTGTAGTAATTTTTACCTAGGGAGTTTTACCCAAAAATTGGGTCCCAAGCCCAGTCTTCACATCTGTCTGCAGCCAGAGCAAACCAGCAAGGTGGGGAGGCAACGAGCGCCTCTCGCAGGATCGTTATGTCGTTGCTCCCTAGCCTCTCATCGCGCCAGCGGGACGGAGTCCTTTCGCGCCAGCGGGACGGAGTCCTTAAACGAGACCCTGTCGATCTAGGCCCCTGGATCCCGCTCTGGGCAAGGGTTATAATCGGGGGGAGTCGCTTCCCTTCGGGGAAGTGGAATTAATGGAAACAATACGAAACTTCTCAATCACCAGTACCCCCATCATGCCCCACGCTAGGGGGTAGAACTTGGCACTGGCAAACCCTGCCTGCAGGGCCATTTGTCGTTGCTCTTCTCCAGAGGGAAAGCGATCTAGGCTGGGATCAATGTAGGCATATTCGGATCCCAGTCCCAAAGTTTTGGCCTGGGCAACCACCTGAGTGTTCAAGTACCAGCGCTGAAATTGTTCGCAAAGAGGGATCCCTGTGGGGCGGTGAAAATCCAAAATGGCGGCACGACGTCCTGGCTTCAGTACTCGCCTAATCTCTCGCAAGGCTTGGGGAATATCGGTTACATTGCGCAAGCCGTAGCCCATGGTAATGGCATCGAAGCTACTGTCGGGAAAAGGTAAGGCCAAGGCATCTCCCAAAACCCACTCCAGGGAGTAGCCAGGGAAGAGCCGGGAGCGACGCCGGGCAATCGCCAGCATGGCGGGAGAGAAATCTAGGCCCACCACATGTCCCCTTCGTCCTACTCGGCGGGCCAACTGCAGAGCCAGATCACCGGTTCCACAGCACAGATCCAGCACATATCCTCCTGAGCTGGCGCCCGACCAACGCACGGCCATACGCTTCCAAACCTGATGGAGGCCCAGGCTCAAGGTTTGGTTGAGGGAGTCATAGTGGGGAGCAATGCGGTCAAAAAGCGCTCGGATTTCCTCAGGCTGTTCAAAGGTTGGGCTAGGCACCTCTTCTCAACTCCACCTCATGTTCCCCGTACAAACTTTGTTGCTCCTGTTGCTCCGCAACGCTACGTGACCGGATCTGTGGTGTAAACTACCCGGCTCCGACCGCTAAGCGGTACGGAGCGGGCTTTCAGTAGCCCTGGGCCTGCTCTGCTCTACCAGAGAACAAAACAAGCCCGGACCTCCAGGCTGGTTTACGGCAGCCCCCAAGAGCGCAATTACGTTTGCACCATTCAAGTCCGCATCTCCTTCCCATCCACAGTGCCCACACTTGAACGACTTACCACTGCGATAGGATTGCGCAGGGTCGGGATGGATGTGCAAACACCGGTGGCAGGTCTGCGACGTGTAAGCAGGCGGCACAAGAATCAGAGAAACCCCTGCAACCCTCGCCTTGTATTCCAGAAATTGACGTAGTTGGTAGAACGCCCAACTGTTGGCCCTGCGCCTTTCGGTTTTGCTGCGTGGCTGTTGATTGACCCTTTCCCGGATCCCTGTCAGGTCTTCCAGAGCAATAGCACTGTTTGTGGCTTTTGCCCTGGAGACAATAGCTTTGGAGATGCGATGATTGACCCACACTTGAAAGCGTCTCTCCTTGCCAGACAGCCGTTGCAGCAGTTGACGGCATCTGCGCCGCGAACTGCGTGTGCCCTTGCTGGCTTTGCGTTGGAGTACCGCCCTCAACCGGGAGTAGTGGTCTCGGACTCTGCTCAACTGCTGTCCATTCCAGTTGTTCCCCTCTGACGTATGGGCAATATCTGTCCTTCCAAAGTCCACCCCGATCACCTTGTCGGTATCTTGTTGCTTGGGTGGTTTTTTCTCTACGCAAATCTGGATGTAGTAGGAGCCATCTTTGCGCTTGACCAGGGTGGCAGCTTTGGGGTTGGAACCAGCCAGCATCCCACGCTGGTAGTTGCCAATGGCCAGTTCAAAGCGTTCTCTCCCTTCCACCGTGGTCAGCGACACCGTCCAGTCTTTTTGACGGAACGAAAAGATGCGAGCGTCGTAGGTAACAAAGCCGCTCTTAAACTCCTTGACGGGACGCTTTTTCTGCTTAGCCACTTTGCGGGAACCCGCTACCCGTCTGCACACCTGTTGAGCCAAGTTACTGGACAAGCCAAACCGGGCTCGAATCTCGTAGTAGCAAAGGGATTGCAGCTTGACCGCGTTGACGATCTTCTCCGGCGTGTTCTGGTTGACCCAGTTCAATGCCTGTACAAAGGCATCCATCGTCGCGTCCAATTTGGCGGCTTGCGACGGGGACACCTTGAGCTTGCAGGATATGGTCAGGACTTGGCTCATAAGTTCATTGTACTTCATCAAAGCGCATTCCTCCCGGCAGTGACCCTACGGGTACAGTGCGGGGCTCCTGCGATTTCTAGCTGAAGCTAAAGGAAGAGGGGTGTTACGGCGGCACTGGGATCCCACTGGCTCCCACTCGGTGGCGGCGGCTGGGGTAATCAGCCAAACTCAGGGACAGGGATCGGGATCCGGCTAGGCTCGAGGCTGGGATGCGGATGGTTCCCTGGAAGACTTGGCTATTGGGGGGCAGCTCCCCCGGCAAACCCTGGGTGAGCGCGTTGATTGACCGTCCATTGTCGTCAGTAATGTTCAGGAAGCTATAGAGAAAGCGCACCGTCTCTGCCGAGTTGTTTTGCATAGCTACATTCAGAACCACTTGGCTTCCCTCGCGACGAACCGAAAGCACCTGCATAGAGACCTGTCCACTGGCGGCAATTGGTAGGGGGGGCGGAGGTGGTGTGGGCGCCGGCGGGGCAGGAACTCCGTCCTGCTGACGCGGACGGGGAGGTGGAGGAGATGGAGTGGCGGGGCGAGGAGTTGGCGATGGGGCTGCCGCCAATTCAGGAGACAATCTGGGGGTGGGTGTTGGAGTGGGAGTTGCGACCGGCGTGGGTGCTGGGGTAAAGAGGGGGGTGGGAGTTGGGGACGGACGAAGGCTGGCTTCGGCTGCTGCAATTACCTCAGCCTCGTTCAGCAAAGGCACAGTGCGGGGATCCCGAACTTCGCGGGAAGGAGAAGCCCGACCGGCGCCGGTGACGGGAGAAGAAACCCCCGATAGAGCTCGCTGGCCAAATAGGTAGCCCAAGCAAGCGCTCAACACCGTTGTGAAGAGAAATGCGCTCGTCCAAAACAGCACCCCCGAGAATGTGGAGGTGAACTCCTGAGATAGTCTGGCCGGTCTGCGCAAAGGCTGTTAACTCCTGCTGCTGGTTCGCTTACCCGATCATACGAAAGTGACGGAGAAGCTAGGGGTTCTCGACCGGGGCAGAGTTTTTGCGCTGTCGCTCATGGGCCTGTAGCGGGGCGCTGTCTAAGTTGGGCAGCCGCTCCCCCAGCCACCAACCCGGATCTTCCCAGCTCAGGGATCCCAGCCATTTCCCGGCCCGATCTGCCAAGACCAAGCCCAACAAAACGGGAGCAGTGGTGATCCCCAGCGCTAGGCTGAGCCAGAGCGGTTGAGCAGATCGAAAAGAGGCCGAAGCAGCCTTTTGTTCAGGCGGAGATATTGGCTTGGGATCTGTCATGGTCGGGCTTTTGAGCCTGAAGTTCAAGTGCGCTGTTGTTAGGTTAATCTCAAGCGTCAGTGGATTTCCAGCGTAATGTCGATTGTGCTGATCTGCGGCCCTGTGCGCTCTGGCAAAAGCCGGCTGGCAGAGGGTTTGGCTGCGGCTTCGGGCTTGCCGGTTGTCTACCTGGCTACCGGGCCAAAACCCGATCCTGAGACTGACCCAGAGTGGGCAGAGCGCGTTCAACAGCACCGGCAACGACGACCTTCCGGTTGGCAAACTTGGGAAACCGGGAGGGACTTGGGGGCAGAACTGCAAAAGTTACCCCAGCCCTGCTGTGCGCTGGTGGATTCGCTGGGGGGATGGGTGGCGCAGGGCCTAGACTGTCCCTCTTCAGAATGGGATCCCTTGGTGCAATCCTTCCTGGCAGCCTTGCAAAGCTGTAGGGGGGAGATCCTCCTGGTGTCTGAAGAAGTGGGCTGGGGGGTGGTGCCCGCCTATCCTATGGGGCGGCGCTTTCGGGATCGGATGGGAGAACTCACCCAAAGGCTGGCTCCTCTGGCCGACCAAGTGTTTTTGGTAACGGCAGGTTTTGCCCTGGATCTCACCCGTCTAGGGATCCCGGTGGCAGGCAAGATGGAACAGAGCTGAGATAAGCTGCATTTGCAAGCCAGATAGCCGTGTCGCTGTGCCGATTACCTTCTACCTTCCCGCCAAGGCCATTCAAACTCTGGATCTCGCCCCCGGCCATGAGCTGGTGAAAACCCTGATGGCCGATCCCGTGCGTGCTGCCCAGCAGGTGCAATGCGCCATCGATTGGCCGCGCAGCCCTGAGGATCCGCGGGAGCTGTCCGAGATCCCGGAGGTGCGCCTGTGGTTTATTCGTTGGGATACAGTCTACCCCTGGATGCCCTACTTTCTCAATTGGCGCCAAGGAGAACTGGCCCGTTACGCGGCTATGATGGTGCCCCACCAATTCAACCCTCGGGAGGGTATTGTTTACAACCCAGAAGCGTTGGAGATCTTTGTCTATCAGAAGATCTTTGTGTTGATGCGGTGGTTTAAGCAGCAGAACCTGGGATCCGTCTCCATGCTGCGGGATATGGCTTTGGTGTTTGGCTTCGAGATCCAGCCGGAGTTTCTCGCCCTGTGGGAGGCAGAGCCATGAAGGTGATGGTGGCCGACACCTGGCCAGGGATCCCGGGAGCTACGGCAGTGGCCGACGCTTGGCAGCAGGTGGTTCAACGCCCTTGGGGCCGGCTCAGTGTGGATCCCACCCCTTCGGAAGCTCAGCTCAAGGCTCTCTGGCAACAGATCTCCGAGTGGGCAGGAGAGAGAGATCCCCTACTGGTTTTGCCGGGCAGCGTTGCCGATCCCATAGGGCCAGGCCAAACTTGGGCGGATCTGGCCCATGCGTGGGGGTTGAGCTTGCTGCTGACGCTGCAGCGGGAGACCGCTCTGAGCCAAGCTGCTGCTTTTGCCGCCCTGTTACGCCAAGCCAGGGCCCGTGGTTTGGGATGGGTGCTGGTTGGATCCCTGACCGAAACTAGGGATCCCCAAGCCTTGGAAAAGCTGGATGCAACTTTGATCCCGCGCCTGGAAGCCCAAGTAGGAATGCCGGTGTTGGGGAGAATGGCTCTTGATGGGCAGATCCTTTGGGATCCAGATGCCCTGCTGCTCTGCAATGCTGCCCAACCAAGGAACTGAGCGCCACCCACTGATCCCTGCGGCTCGAACCGTTCCTGATACATTCACGCTGAACTCTCCTGAACATGGTTCAGGAAAGAAGCGATCGCATCCTGCCTATCTCTGAGCAGGAAGGCGGTATCCCGCA
>NZ_JBSSBV010000067.1:0-10689 GCF_054059115.1 Thermostichus sp. MS-CIW-26 | reverse complement strand
AAACAGAAAGATCAACTGGTAGTAATCCGTACTGAACATATTATACATTATTTTCAGTATAGTTGAGCTTATTATTGACTAGAGTCATGCTCTCTAGTCCAAGCTATAGCGGGTCAGGCGCTGCACTTGCTCGGGAGCAAGGCCAAGCTCTTGGGCAATCTGAGCCGACACCTGGTCTGGATCCAGTTGTGGAAATTCAAATTCCAGCTTGCGCAGGTGGGGATTGGTGGTAGTCACCTCCACCTTGGTGTAGCCACGGGAGCGGCGGATCTCCGCCTGAATGGAAAGAATATCCAGAGCCAAGGTGGCTTGTTGCTGGCTGCGAATCGCCAAAGGTTGCTCTAGCCGGCGAGGGCGGCTCAGCGCTTGGCCCGTCACCCACTCTCCCCCCGCCACAAAAAGAAGCCCTGCCAAGGGCAGCACCAGCCAAAAATCAAACCCTAGATCTTGCCACCGATGGATTTTGGGCCACCCCACCGTTGTTCTCTCCCTTGCAGAGGGCTATTTCCGTGATCCATCCTAGCCTGGGCAGTGGGAACTGGCCGTCTTGGTCAACGGCGCACAGGACGATGCGAATTTTGCTGGTGGAGGACGACCCGGAACAGTTGGAGCCTTTACAGGCTGCCCTGTCCAAGTGCGGCCACGTGGTTGACTGTGCCAAGGAAGGGGAGATGGCTGCCTGGCTGATGGAGGAGAAAGCCTATGATCTCCTGATTTTGGATTGGATGCTGCCGGGGCCAAGCGGGATCCAGCTCTGTCGGCAATACCGCCAATCGGGGGGATGTGCGCCGGTGCTGATGTTAACTGCCAAAGACGCAACATCGGATGTGGTGCAGGGGTTGGATGCGGGGGCGGACGACTATTTGGTCAAGCCGGTGGATCTGGTGGAGCTGCTGGCACGGGTGCGGGCTTTGGGACGCCGTTCCCCCCAATGGCAAGGAGACAGCCTCAGCCTGGGATCCCTGCACTTGCACTTGGCCAGCCTGACCCTAGAGCGGCAGGGGAGGCAGGTACAGCTTTCGGGCAAGGAGTTTCAATTGATGGAATACCTGATGCGCCATCCCAACCAGGTGCTCAGTCGGGGCCAGATCGAGCAGGCGGTGTGGGAATGGGGCTGTGAGCCGGAGAGCAATGCCGTGGCTGCGTTGGTGCGGCGGTTGCGGCTACGGTTAAAAGAGGTGGAGGCCCAAGATTGGCTGGAATCGGTGTATGGCCAGGGGTACCGGCTGCGCATAGCCTCTCCAGAAGAGAACCCATGAAAGCAGTTTCTAGGGGGTGGCGATGGAGCATGCCTCTAACCCCCAAAACCCTGAACTTTGCTGAATTTACTGAGCTTTAGGCGGTTTGGCAAAAGTCATTGAGAGGGATATAGTAGACCAAGTTTCCCCCTGATCCTTGAGTCCACCGCAACGGTTGCCGGGAAGTGAAGGGGGAAAGCGCTCGGGGGGTATTCCTCAGGGCTTTGCGGGATACCGCCTTCCTGCTCAGAGATAGGCAGGATGCGATCGCTTCTTTCCTGAACCATGTTCAGGAGAGTTCAGCGTGAATGTATCAGGTGAAAAGAGCTGAACACAAGCATTCTCTCCCATGGCTGGGCTGGAACTGGGTTTCCCTGGCACACCCCCTTCAGCCGCACCTGGGGCAGAAGGCTGCGACAAGAGGGACGGGATCCCTGGTGTTTCACCACAGCCGCCGTCGCTTGGCCCGCAGCTTTGCCGGGGTCATGGGGGGGATCCTGCTGGTGTTTGCCGCCGTCTTCTACCGCTTGGAAGTGGAGAACCAGTTGCAGGCTTTTGACGAGGAGCTGCAGGTTCAGGCCGGGATCATGGCGGCAGCCATTAAGTACGAGCTGCGCCAGGGGCAGTGGCGGTTGGTGTTGAACGAGGTGCCCTTTTTGGGGGGGAAAACCCAACCCCTCGACCATCACTTGGCCTATGTGCGCTGGTTCGATCCTGCTCCCGGCACCGGAAGGGAAAGCTTGGGATCCCTGCGCCAGTACACGGGATCCCGGCCTCCTCTGGAGCTGTTTGACTTGGATGGCCCGCCTCACCATCTCCAACTGGGTTTCCAAACGGTGGAAGGAGAGAGCGGCTTACTGTTGCGCCAGCTCACGCTGCCGGTGCAGCAGGAGGAAAAGCTACTGGGCTACTTGCAACTGGCGGTGCCCCTGGAACCGCTGCAACTTACCCTGGGTCGCTTGCGCTGGGGGTTGGGGATCGGGATCCCGCTGACGCTGGCGTTGATCGGCGGGGCCGGCTGGATCTTGGGGGGGCTGGCGATGCAGCCGATTCGTCGCTCCTACAAGCAGTTGCAACGCTTCACTGCCGATGCTTCCCACGAGTTGCGCGCCCCCCTGGCCGCCCTGATGAGCAATGCTCAAATGGCTCTGCTGGCCCCGGAACAAGCTCAACCTCGCCTGGAAAAGGTGGTGAGCGGTGCCCGCCGCCTCAGCGTGCTGATCGATACCTTGCTGCAGTTGGCCCGCCAGCAGGGATCCCTGCCCCTGGAGGATCTGCCGCTTCTGAATTTGGGAGCGCTGTTGCAGGAGCTGAGCGAGCAATACCGCCCCCAAGCTGAGGCCCTTGGCCTTCACTGGCAATGCCACCTGCCTGAGACGGATCTTTCTGGGGGTTGGCTTGTGCGGGGGAACGCTGCCCTGCTGCGGCAGGCCATCGAGAACCTACTGCGCAATGCCCTGCAGTACACCCCTGCAGGCGGCACAGTGCAGGTGAGCCTGGAAAGCCAGCGCCAGCGCGCTTACCTCCACGTCAAGGATACAGGCATTGGCATTCCCCCCGAGCATCTGCCCCATCTGTTTGAGCGGTTTTACCGGGTGGATGAAACCCGTGCTCGCCATACGGGTGGGTTCGGTCTGGGCCTGGCCTTGGCCCAGCAGATCGTCACCGCCCATCGGGGATCCCTGCGAGTGGCCAGCCAAGTGGGAGAGGGATCGATATTTACGGTAGAGCTGCCCTTGTCATCTTCACGTCATTTTTCTCCGCCATTCTCAAGATGAGCCGCGATAACCCAAACCGGCTTGTCCTGTCGATTGGAGTCTATGACCAATGACGATTCGTTCCTCTTTTGCTCGCGCTCTGGGTTGTTCTCTGCCGATTTTGGTTCTGCTCACCCCCCTGGTGCTGGGATCCCCGGCGCAAGCCCAGCGGGGCAGACGCTCTGCTCCTGAAGCCACAGCTCCCCTTCAGGTACAGCCAACTTGGCAGCGCCCGTGGGATCTTGAGCCAGCCAGCCGCGATCTGGCTAAGGCGCAGCGACACCTGGCCGAAGCCAGCTTCCTCTCTCAGCGGGGGTCTTCCCCAGAGGCTGCCCGCCTTTTGGAACACGGCCAGGAGAGCTTCACCAACGCCCAAGCCTCACTTGAGGCGGGGAACTTCTTCGCCGCCCGCGAGCAGGCCAAAGCAGCGGAAAACTTAGCCAAAGCAGCCAAAGTTCTCTATGAGGCGGAGCTGGGTTTCATGGGCCGCCCTGGCCCTTCCTTCTTCGAGGCCCCTTTCCGGGCTCAGGAGCACCTCAGCCGGCTGCAAGCGGAGATGGCCTTCGCCAACATCAACTCCGGCAGCGTCTCTGACCTGCAGAATCAAGTGCAGAACCTGCTGGGCGACGTAAGTACGGATCCCAGCAGCTATACCTTCGCCGACTACAGCCGTAGCAAAGCTGCCCGATACGCCGCCCGCGCTGCCCTACACCTGTTGGCGGCTGAGCGCCTCGGGGGGATGACTACCCTGACCAGGCGCTGATCTGGCCTACCCGGAACTGGGGATAGAGGGGATCCCTGCTGGCTGAGTCTTCGGGGTTAACCCCTCTACCTTCTCTGGCCCCTGCTGCAGTTGGGTTAAAGTGAAAGCCCCCAAAGCGGGGGCTGTTCTTGGTTAGATATTGATCGCGTCTTTACATCTGCCCTTAGTGTACCTGCGTTCTCTGCACCTGCGCCACTTTCGCAACTACCGGGATCAAGAGATCACCTTTGACGCGCCCAAAACCATCCTGGTGGGGGAGAACGCCCAGGGCAAGACCAACCTGCTGGAAGCGGTGGAGCTGTTGGCCACCTTGCGCTCGCGGCGGGCCGCTCGGGATCGGGAGCTGGTGCATCAAGAAGAACAGCAGGCGCGGATTGCCGCCACGGTGGAACGGCTGGGGGTGGCCCACGAGCTGGTGATGGAGCTGCGCAGCAGCGGCAGGCGATCCCTGAAGGTGGACGGGCAGGTGCTGCGCCGCCAGGCGGACTTTTTGGGACAGGTGAATGCCGTGGTGTTCTCCAGCCTGGATCTGGAGCTGGTGCGGGGCGCTCCGGAGACGCGGCGCCATTGGTTGGACGGGGTGTTGCTGCAACTGGAGCCGGTTTATCTCGGCCTGGTGGAGCAATATCGCCAGATCCTCAGGCAGCGCAACGCCCTTTTGAAGCAGGATCCCAAGGACTCTGTCCCGCTAACGCAAGCGGCTGCTGGCGTTCAGTTCTCGCAGATGGCCTTCTGGGATGCCCAACTGGCCACCACCGGTAGCCGAATTATGCGCCGCCGCGCCCGGCTGCTGCAACGGCTGGAGCCTTTGGCTGCTCACTGGCACCGGGTCATTAGCGGTGGACGGGAAACCCTGACCCTTACCTATCGACCCCAAGTGCCCCTGCCGGATCCCCAGGCCAGCCCCGAAGTGATCCAAGCCCAGTTTTTGGCCGAGATCCGCGCCAAAGCCGCCGCCGAACACTCCCTGGGCAGCTCTCTGGTGGGCCCCCATCGGGATGAAGTGGAGCTGTGCATTAACGGAGTTGCCGCCCGCGCCTATGGATCCCAAGGCCAGCAGCGCACTCTGGTTTTGGCTCTGAAATTGGCGGAGCTGGAGCTGATCGAGCAGGTGGTCAGGGATCCGCCCTTGCTGCTGTTGGACGATGTGCTGGCAGAGCTGGATCTGCACCGGCAAAACCAACTCTTGGAAGCCATTCAGGAGCGCGTGCAAACCTTGGTTACCACCACCCACCTGGGATCCTTTGACGCCGGCTGGCTCAAAGCCGCCCAAATCCTTCAGGTGCAAGGGGGGCAGCTTTTTCCCAGCAAAACAGGGGATGGGATCCCGTAGGGCAGGCCGGAGCTCTGGCAGTGAGGGAAACCCTATCTGGGAGGGGGGCTGGGGGTGGTCGCGTCAGCGGCGCCGAGCGCTTGGGCTTTACAGCCGAGCGCGATCCAGGCTGCGGTATTGAATCGCTTCGGCAATGTGGGTGGGGGCAATGGCCTCCGCGCCCTCGAGATCGGCGATGGTGCGGGCCACCTTGAGGATGCGGTCGCTCCCCCGCGCAGACAGGGCCAACTTTTGGATGGCGCTTTCCAAGAGCTTGCGACAGGGATCCGAAAGGGAGCACCACTGCCGCAGGTGGCGGGATTGCATCTGGGCGTTGCAGTGGATCCCAGGCTCGTTTTGAAAGCGCTGCCGCTGCCGTTGCCGGGCTTGTTCCACCCGTTGCCGCACCGCTTGGGAAGATTCGCCGCCCTGGGCGCGGACAATTTCTTCCGGCTTAAGGCGGTTGACCCGCACCTGCAGGTCGATGCGATCCAACAGGGGCCCCGAAAGTTTGGACCAGTAGCGCTCCCGCTGTTGCGGCGTACAGGTGCAGGGGTGAACGGGATCCCCGTAGAAGCCGCAGGGACAGGGGTTGGTGGAGGCCACCAGGGTGGTTTGGGCGGGAAACTCTAGGGAAACGCGGGCGCGGGAGATGGTGACTTTGCCATCTTCCAGGGGTTGGCGCAGCACCTCTAACACCTCCCGCCGGAACTCCGTCAGCTCATCCAGGTAGAGGATGCCATGGTGGGCCAGCGAGATTTCCCCGGGCTTGGGGTAGGGGCCGCCACCCACCAGCGCCACTGCCGAAGCCGAATGGTGGGGAGCGCGAAAGGGCCGCTGGGTGATCAAGGCGGTTTGTCCACCCAGGTGGAGATTTTGCCGCAACAGGCCGGCTGCCGAGTAGATGCGGGTGATCTCCAACATCTCTTCCCACTGCAGCTGGGGCAGAATGCCGGGCAGTCGCCGCGCCAGCATGGTCTTGCCCGCTCCCGGGCTGCCCACCAGCAACAGGTTGTGCCCGCCGGCTGCCGCTATCTCCAAGGCCCGCCGGGCGTGTTCTTGTCCTTTTACGTCCGCCAAGTCCAGAGGGGATTCCAAATTGGCCGACACCATCTGTTGCGGTTGGATCTGGATCGGCTTAACCCCGTTCGGGTGCTGCAGCCAGTTCACCACCGCCGCCAAGGAGGGCAGCCCATACACTTGGATCCCTTGCACCACCGCTCCTTCCGGCCCATTTTCCTGGGGTACCACCAGGCGGCGGATCCCCATCTCGGCAGCGCTGGCGGCAATAGGCAGAACCCCGGCCACCGGGCGTAGGGTGCCGTCTAGGGCCAATTCCCCCACCATCAGGGTGTTGGCCAGCGCTTCCCCCTCGATCACCCCGGAGGCCGCCAAGATCCCGATGGCAATGGGCAGATCGAAGCTGGGGCCCTCTTTGCGCAGATCGGCAGGGGCCAAGTTGACGATGATCCGCCGCTGGGGTAAAGCAAAGCCGGAGTTCTTGATCGCCGCCCGCACTCGCTCTTTGGCCTCCTGAACGGCAGTATCGGGCAGTCCCACTAAGGTGATCTGGGGCAAGCCACCGCCCACATCCACCTCCACCGTAACCTGCACGGCCCGGAGTCCCAGCAGAGCGGCAGCAGTGACTTGGGCAAACAATGCAGTCACCTCCCTCGGATAGTTCTTTTACCCTTTGCACAAGTGGCCGCAGGCCTATTCTGTCCCAACACGTATCCTGGCCGAAATTGGGATCCCCACGCTGCCGGCTGCATTTGCCCAAGGAGAATGTCACAATCATCTCAGGTTTTTCCTGCCCCAAAGGAGGCACGTCGGTTTTCGCAGTCGCAGTCTTTAATGAATGCGGGATCCCGGATCCGAGCTTGCCGAATGGCTCAGGCTTGGGTTGGCTGTTGCTGCCGCCTTTGCGCAGCACAGCAGCGGTGAGGCTATGTTCTGACCAGGATGGGAACCCCCAGGGGGGGATAGCAGGGATCCGGATCCCTCTGATCGCAGCCTGCACCTCCAACCCAGATTTCCCCAGCCATTTGCCCTTTGGCAGAGGTCAAAAGGCGGGCACACCCCTCTGCCGACAAGCCAACAGAGAGACGACCCCATCTCTAGGAGGCTGATGCCGGTGGTCTTTCCTGCTGCTGAACCCCCTTTCGAGCGTTTCTCTGGCTCTGGGAAAAAGCGCGCCCTAACCTGGAATGAACTGGAGGAGCAGGTGCAGCAGTTTGCCCAGCGCTACCGGGGGCAGGTGGTCCAGCTCAGCCCGCCAGAGCTGGCGGTGGCGCTGCAGGAGTTGTCGGAGCTGACGCAGGCGCTCGCCCTGGCAGCCCATCTTGCCGAGGGTTGCGAGAGCAGCAGCCTTCCAACAGCGATCCCGGCTGAGGCCGAACCAGAGATGGCCTGGACGAAGGCAGACCCCAGCTGGAGGAATCTGGAGCGGGTCATCTCCCTGCAGAGCCAGCTGTTGTTTTTCCCCCTGGAACTGCAATCCCTGACCGCCGTTCCCCTCGGCGAACCCGCAGCTGAGACGCCGCAGGAGCGAGAGGATCGGCCCTCGGATCCCTTGGCCGCTGCTTGTGCCGAGCCGGAGCTGCGCCCCTTTCGCCAGTTTTTGTGTCGCCTCCTGCAGCAGCGGGGTCACCAACAACCGGAGCCTCTGGAGTGCCTGCTCCACCAACAGTACCCAACAGGAAGGTTAGCTTGGCGGCAGTTGTGGCAAGTGACCCTGAACTCGCCTGCTGCGCTCCCAGAGCACACTCTTGTCCAGCTGCAGAGCTTACAAACTCACGCCAGCGCGGAGATCCGCTGGGTGGCCTACCAGCGGCTAGTCCAACACCTAGAAGCCCATGCCGATCTGGGTGGGTTTATCCTCAGCACCCTGATCCGCGACCACCTGTGGGAGGCCCAATGGCGGGGCTATGACTCTGCTGCCGAGCTGTATCTGGCCCGCCAGGGCCTGACTCAGACCTTTTTGGAGAACCTATTGGAAGGGATCCGCGATCGGTTTGACCTGTTCCAGCACTATTACCGCCTCAAAAGCCGAAACATGGGGCGTTCCATTCGCATCTGCGACTTGCGTGCGCCCTGGCGGGATCCCGTTCCACCCCTGACCCCTGCTGAGGCCACCTCTCTAATCTGGGCTGCTTTGCGGGACTTTTGCCCTGAGTGTGCTGCCCAGGCCAAACCCTGGCTGCTGGAAGTCGGCGCTATCGCAACCGAGGCAGACAAGCCCACTCGCGTCAGCGAAACAGAGTCCTCGTCTAGACCAGGAGAAACGGGATCCGGCGGGAGCGAGCTCTTGTTGAAGACCCTTGCCACCCTCAGCCGGCGGCTCCGGCCTGAGGATCCCCAAGTTTGGCTGGATCTGGAGGAGATGCAGGGGAGTTCCGCACTGCTGCCGCGAGCGTGGGGGGTGCAGGCTCACACCGTCTTTTTGCAGCAAATACTCCTGGATCACCTGGTTGCCTCAGCAGTGGGATCCCCTCGCATGGGCAGGCCTGTTCTTTACGACCCAGAGGGGCAAACTGCTCCGCAGCGCTGGCGGGAACGCTCCGGCAGCCTCCAGTTGGCCCAGGCCCTATTGATACACCATTTGGAAGCCCAGTTGCAGGCGGTGTTTTACCAGAGCTTGATCGGTCGGCTGGAGCTGATTCTCTATCGGTCGGGGATCCCCGAATGGGAAAACGGTGTAACCTACTCCTCCTGGGTGAGCGAAGAGTGGTTGAAGCTGTGTCAGGAGCTGTGCGGAGATGCGGTGGAACTGTTGCCGGAACACCAGTTTTACTGGGTGGGGATGCCGGAGCTGTTTCTCCACCCCTTTAGTGCCTATCAGGCTAGCCTTGCCAGCCTGGTGGCCTTGGCCTGTCACCGCCGCTATCATGATTCTCCGCGCAACTTTCTGCCCCACTACCTTCGTTGGTTGGCCAGCCCGCCCGGATCCCTGACTTTGGAAGAAACCACCCAGCTGCTGCAGGCAGATCTGAGCGACCCAGGGGGAGTGTTGCAGGCGCTGGAGGAGCTAGAGCATTGGATCGAGACGCTAGAAAAGCTGCTGGAAGAGGATCCGGATCGCTGACCCACCCTTGTTCTCTTGGACGTAGGCATGCCCTGCGGCGGGAAGAACTCTGGAACCCTGTACCCGACTCCTGCGAACCCACCCCAGCGGAGCCAGCCGTTAAAGCGCGTCCCTTCCTAAAATGGGCAGGGGGAAAAGGGCAACTGCTCAGCCAATACGAACCCTTTTTTCCTCGCGCCTGGAACACCTATCACGAGCCCTTTTTGGGGGGTGGAGCGGTCTTTTTTCATCTGGCCCAAGGGATCCCATCGGGTTCTCGACACTTTGTTTTGTCGGATATCAACCCTGAGCTGGTGAATGTGTATCGCTGCGTGCGGGATCACGTAGAGGAGCTTATCGCCCTGCTCAGCCACCACCAAGCCCACCACAGCCGGGATTATTACTACACCATCCGCGCGGCTCGATTTGAAGATCCGGCGCAACGGGCTGCCCGCCTGCTGTATCTGAACAAGACCTGTTTTAATGGCCTCTACCGGGAAAACTCGCGGGGAGAGTTCAATGTCCCTTTGGGCCGTTACCGTAATCCCCGCATTTGCGACGCGGAGAACCTACGGGCCGTGGCACGAGTTTTGCAAGGCGTGGAGATCACAGTGCAGCCGTTTTGGCAGGTGCTAGAACGGGCCGAACCCGGAGATTTCGTCTATTTGGATCCCCCTTACTATCCCCTTTCTGCCAGCAGTAGCTTCACAGCCTACAGCCGGTTTGCCTTCGGCGAAGCGGAACAGATCCGCCTGCAAGAAGTGTTTGGAACATTGGCCGACCGAGGCGTGCAGGTGCTGCTCTCCAATTCCGATTGCCCCTTTGTGCGGGAACTGTACCGGGATTACCCCATCCAGACCATCTCTGCCAGCCGTGCCATCAACGCCCAGGGCCACAAACGCGGTCCCATCACCGAGGTCTTGGTGCTGAGCCATCCCAGCCTGGCCACCGCCTGCAGTGGGCCGGAAGGGATCCCGTTTTGCCCCGGAACCGTCTAGGGTAAATGAGCAGGTCGAGATCCAAGGCGGGATCTCGAGCTTGGACACACTATTGCTCCGCAACGCTGACGCGACGAGACAACGGGAACAACAGCGCATGGATCCACGAGAAATTGAGGCATTGGTACGGGCTGCCCTACCCGGCGCAAGGGTGCAGGTGGAAGACACTGTCGGCGATGGCCATCATTTCCAGGCCATCGTGGTGGCGGAACAATTCCAGGGCTTGCCCCTGATCAAACAGCACCGGCTGGTGAATGAGGCCCTGAAAGCTTACCTGCAGGATGGCCGCCTACATGCTTTAGCCCTGCGCACCTTTACCCCCGCCCAGTGGGAGCAACTCCAGGGGCTGGATTCTGGTTCATCAGCCAATTGAGCCAAGAGGAGCATTCCCAGTCGGGCTGTGCATCGCCTCAACTCCTCTCTCCCTTTGAGAAAGGGGCTGAAGCTGTCGCAAACGGGAATCTTGACATCCTCCCCGGCCTGAAGGCCGGAGATTCCTACCACGCTGCGCATGGATGGCTCCTTGCGCAGTCGTCTCGGCGGGTTCCTGCTTCCGAC
>NZ_JBSSBV010000066.1:0-11811 GCF_054059115.1 Thermostichus sp. MS-CIW-26 | reverse complement strand
TTCGGGCCTGTTTTGTTCTCTGGTAGAGCAGAGCAGGCTCAGGGCTACTGAAAGCCCGCTCCGTACCGCTTAGCGGTCGGAGCCGGGTAGTTTACGTTAATATTAATTAACAGTCTGTTGCTGCAAGAACCCACCCGACCCCAGATTGTTACCCATAGGTCACCATCTGCGAGTTCGATTCAAAAACACCCTTTGGGAGGAAACACTTCCGTGAGTCAGAAAGGTAAAAACAAGAAATGGAGAAGCGCGGGGTTATATGCGCTACTGGCCATCGTCTTGATCTCTTTAGCCACCACCTTCTTGGGTACCCGCCCGCCTGAGCGTTTGGAGATCAGCTACTCCGACCTGATCAGCCGTGTTGAACGGGGCGAGGTCAGCAAAGTTTTGGTGGAGACGGCCCCGGATGGTCGCCAGGTTGCCATCGCCGAGGCAGAAATCAACAACCGCGCCACCCCAGTGCAGGTGAATCTGCCCCCCCTTACTCCTGAGTTTGAGAACACCCTGGTTGCCAACGGGGTGGAGCTGGCCGTGCGTCCTGTCCAAGAGGAGGGGCTACTTGGGCGCATTCTCAGCACCTTCTTCCTGCCGGTTTTGCTCTTGCTGGGGCTCTTTTTCCTGCTGCGGCGGGCTCAAAATGGCCCAGGCAGCCAAGCTCTCAACTTCGGCAAATCCAGGGCACGGGTGCAGATGGAGCCGAAAACCCAAATTACCTTCAACGATGTGGCCGGCATCGATCAGGCCAAGCTGGAGCTGGCAGAAGTGGTGGATTTCCTGAAAAATTCAGAGCGCTTCACAGCTTTGGGAGCCAAGATTCCCCGCGGGGTGCTGCTGGTGGGCCCGCCCGGCACCGGTAAGACCCTGTTGGCCCGCGCCGTAGCCGGAGAGGCGGGTGTGCCCTTTTTCTCCATTTCCGGCTCCGAGTTTGTGGAGATGTTTGTCGGGGTCGGCGCTTCTCGCGTGCGGGATCTGTTCGAGCAGGCCAAGCAAAATGCTCCCTGCATCGTCTTCATCGATGAAATTGATGCAGTCGGTCGCCAGCGGGGAGCTGGCTTGGGAGGTGGCAACGACGAACGGGAGCAGACCCTGAACCAGTTGCTCACCGAGATGGACGGTTTTGAGGGCAACTCCGGCATCATCGTCATTGCGGCCACCAACCGCCCGGATGTGCTGGATGCAGCGCTGCTACGGCCTGGCCGGTTCGACCGCCAAGTTACGGTGGATCGCCCCGACTTTCAGGGCCGGCTAGAAATCCTCAAGGTGCATGCCCGCGGCAAAACCCTGTCTGCCGATGTGGATCTGGAGAAATTGGCCCGCCGTACTCCTGGGTTTACCGGTGCCGATTTGGCCAACCTCCTGAACGAAGCGGCTATTCTGGCTGCCCGCCGCAACCTCACCGAGATCTCCATGGACGAGATCAACGACGCGGTGGATCGGGTGTTGGCCGGTCCGGAGAAGAAGGATCGGCTGATGAGCGAACGGCGCAAGGAGTTGGTGGCCTACCACGAGGCGGGCCATGCCCTGGTGGGATCCCTCTTGCCCAACTACGATCCCATCCAAAAAGTGACGATCATCCCCCGGGGACAAGCAGGTGGCCTCACCTGGTTCATGCCCAGCGATGACGACATGGGACTCACCACCCGTGCCCATCTGAAGAACATGATGACCGTTGCCTTGGGTGGGCGCGTGGCCGAAGAAGTGGTCTACGGAGAGTCGGAGATCACCACGGGGGCAGCCAGTGACCTGCAGCAGGTGGCCCGCATCGCCCGCAACATGGTGACCCGCTTCGGTATGAGCGATCGCCTGGGAAATGTAGCCCTAGGTCGCCAGTACACCAACATTTTCCTGGGCCGGGAGATCGCCGCAGAACGGGATTTCTCGGAGGAAACAGCGGCCCTCATCGACGAAGAGGTGCGGCGGCTGGTGAACGAGGCCTACCAACGGGCCACCTACTTGATTCGGGAAAACCGTGCCCTCTTGGATCGGATCGCCCGTCGTTTGGTGGAGGCCGAAACCATCGATGGGGAAGAGCTGCAGGCCATCATCGACAACTCTGAGGTGGTGATGCTGCCCCCCGAAGAGGAGCCAGAGCCGCTGACTCTGCCTATGGCCGTCAACGCCAGCGCCTAGTCTCTTTTCCCCAAGCGCAAACCCGGGATCCCTGCTTTTCCTCTTGAGGAGAGAGGGATCCCAATGTTTTGTATGATTTGCGCTGGGAGAGGGGGAGTCCACCCTAGCCGGCAACAGCCGAACCCAACAAAGTCCGGCTCGCCTCTGCTTCCAGGGGCTGAGGCTCGTAGATTTTCAGCACGTACTCCGCTACCATGCGGTCGGTGTTGAAAACGGGGTTGAGCGTGCGGATCGCCTCCTTCATGCGGGCAATCCAGCGGCGCGGGATCCCTTTCTCGTCCCGGTCGTAGAACATGGGGATCACCTCATACTCCAACAAGTCGTAGAGGGAGTTGGCGTCCAAGTCGTCTTGGGCAGCGGGATCCAGACCTTCGATTTCTTGGCCAATAGCCCAGCCATTGCGACCGTTGTAACCCTCCGGCCACCAGCCATCCAGCACCGACAAATTCAATCCCCCGCTGAAGCCCACCTTTTGTCCTGAGGTGCCGGAGGCCTCCAGAGGGCGTCGCGGGTTGTTCAGCCACACATCGACCCCCTGCACCAAATTGCGAGCGACATAGGCATCGTAGTTTTCGATGAAGGCGACTCGGTTGGCCACCTCAGGCCGGTTGGACCATTCCACCACCCGCTGGATCAGGCGCTTGCCCCCTTCGTCCCGGGGATGGGCCTTGCCGGCGAAGATAATTTGCACAGGGTACTCTTTGTTGGTGAAGATGCGGGTAATTCGCTCCAGATTTCGCAGGATCAAATCTCCTCGCTTGTAGGTGCTGAAGCGACGGGCAAACCCAATCGTCAAGACCTTGGGATCCAGCAACTGGTTGACCGCTTGGATGCGCTCATTGCTTTCGCCGCGATTGCGCCGGGCCCGCAACACCCGGTGACGGGTAAAAGACACCAGCCGCTCCCGCAGAGCCTCTTTGCGCCGCCACAGTTCTTCATCTGGGATCTCTTCCACCTTGGCCCACAGTTCCGGGTCTGACACCCGCTCCGGCCAATCGGGGCCCAAGTACTGGTCGTAGAGGTTCCAAAAAAGAGGGGAAACCCAGGTACGGGCGTGAACCCCATTGGTAATGGAGCTGATGGGCACCTCATCCACCGATCGCTCAGGGTAGAGCACATGCCACATTTCGCGAGAAACCCGTCCGTGGAGCTTGCTTACGCCATTGGCTGCCCGCGCGTACCGCAAAGCCAGCACCGTCATGTTAAAGCGCTCCCAGGGATCCCCGGTGCGCCGAGCTCCCAAGGCCAAAAATTGTTCCCGCGTCAGGCCCAGTTGAGGCCAGAAGGAGGCAAAGAACGCATCCATCTCATTGGGGCTAAAGGCATCGTGGCCAGCCGGCACCGGTGTATGGGTAGTAAACACACATTTTTCCCGCACCTTGGCCTCCGCCGTCTCGAAGGGGGTGCCCCGCGCCACTTCCTCCCGCAGCAACTCCAGCGTCAGGAAAGCAGCGTGCCCTTCATTCATGTGATAAACCATGGGATCCAAACCCAACTGGCGCAGCAGGCGCACCCCACCGATACCCAGGATGCACTCTTGGGCAATGCGAGTATCGGTGCTGCCCCCGTAGAGGTGGGCGGTAATCCAGCGGTCGATGGGGTCGTTCTCCGGCAGGTCGGTGTCCAGCAGAAAAAGAGGTACCCGGCCCACGTCCGCCCGCCAGGCCCGCGCCTTCACCAACCGCTGCCGCATCGCCACTTCCACCAACAGAGGGCTGCCATCCGGCTGGCGCACCAGAGTCAACGGCAGAGACTCAAACTCAGAGTCTTCGTAAAGCTCCCCCTGCCAGCCATTGTTGTCCAGGCGCTGTTGGAAGTAGCCCTGACGGTAGAGCAACCCGATGGCCACCAGGGGCACTCCCAAATCCGAGGCCGACTTGAGGTGATCGGCAGCCAACATACCCAGCCCGCCAGAGTAGGTGGGCAAAGACTCGTGCAAGCCGTATTCGGCACAGAAATAGGCAATAGGACGCTGCCAGTCGTAGGTTTTCATGGTGCGCTTGGCCCAGGTATCCTCAGCCGCCATGTACTGCCGATAGGACTGCACCATCCGGTTCAACGTGTTGAGGTAGTTCACATCGGTGGCCAAGGCTGCCAACCGCAAGTAGGAAACCTCCTCCAGCATGCGCACCGGGTTGTGGGAGGTTTTTTCCCACAGGGCGGGATCCATTTCCCGGAAAATGGTGAGGTGATCCGGGTTCCAAGTCCACCAATAGTTACGGGCGATCTCGCACAGGGGCGTGAGCGCTTCCGGCAGCACCGGACAACGTTCGGGAAAAGCAGGAGCTAAGGTGGCAATGGACATAGGACAGATACCTGGGGTTAAAGTTATGGGCTCGAAAAAGAAGAGGTAGAGGTCGATGCTGGTAAACGTATCTCAATTATTATTGAGCCGATCCTGAGGATTCTGAGGGGGGAATTCAAGATCTCTACAAAATCTTCAGGGGACGTAACCCAAATTTTCCAGGGCTTCTCCCGATCTTGCCACAGCAGCGCGGAGCCTTCAAAAACAGGGGCCGCAGGCAGGCCAGCTTTCGATTCCGGCAGAAGCTGCCCGTCTATCGTAAGAGATGGTGCAACGTTAGAGTTAACTCAAAGTTAACAAAATCTACAGAACCCCAACGAACCCTTGGGAAACCCCTCCAGATCTGTATAGAATGCTCAGAATGCTGCTTTCCATAAGCTCTTAAAAACTGCAGCTACTTTTGCTACCAATCGATGATTTTGTTGGCTTCTCCCTGAAGTTGAGCCCTAACGTCCTTCCACCACTGCCAAGGTGGTGTTGCGGTAGTAGTGGCTGAGGATCTGTTGGTAGGAGTAGTTCTGGCTGGCCATCCCAGCCGCTCCCCACTGGCTCATGCCGACGCCATGTCCGTAGCCGCGCCCCTGAATCTCAAAGAAAGCCGGGAATGTCCCTGCCACAGGAGCCAAGCTGGCTGTAGTGGCGGCCTCTCCGCGTGGACTAATGGCAATCTTTGTGCTGCGCAACCCTAGAGCCCGACGAAAATCGCCGGCATTGAGATCTTTGATCCCTTGGGATCCCGTCAGGCGCACCGTGATTGCCCGTCCCCACGGGGAGCTGCGCAGCACCTCAACAGAACGAATAGCCCCGATCCCGGCAGCCAACTGCTGAATCTGCTGGGCAGGAACGGTGGCCGTCCAGCTAAACACGGGTGAGTGGTGATCGAAATCGGGCACCCCCTGCAAGTAGGGCCGCGATTCTAACCAGACGTTGCCTGCATCATCTGTATGTCCCCCCGCAGAGGAGTGGAAAACCGCATTGATCAACTGCCCCTGGTAGATGAGAACCTGCCCGGCGGTCTCACGGGCAGCCGCTTGGGTACGGCTGGATTCGGCAGCTACCCCCTTGTAAACCTGCCAATCGATCCCGTTTCCTAAGTCAAAAGGCTGCTGGGAACGGCGACTGCGGTGGTAGAGGGCATAGGTGCGGGAGGCCACGGCTTGGGCTTTAAGAGCCTCCATGGGAAAACGGTGTCCCATCTCGCTGCCCACCACGCTGGAAACGTAGTCCTCCAAGCCAACTTGGTTGATGGCAATCACCCCACGCTCGCCAGGGATCAGCTCCACCCAGCCGCGGTACCAATTCTGGTCAATAAACACCAACCCATCGGGGACAGTGGGCTGCAGGTAAAGACGTTCTCCCTGTTGGCCGGCCAAACTGACTGCTGAACCCGAACGGCTGGCCTGCAGCGGTTGCATGGCCTGCACCTCTGCCAGCGGCTGTCCCTGGGCATTCAATAGGCGGGCTCCGGTAGAGCTGCCGACGGTGACCTGGGGCTTGTTGACGGCAATACCTACCCGCAGCAGCACCCGTGCCTGCACCGGAAAGGTCAAGCACAGCCAAGCCCAAACCAGAAGGGCAATACTCCTAAGCCAAGCTGATGGGAGAGGAGAGAAGGAGAGGGTAATAGTCACACACCAATCCTCTGTGAAAGACTACCCGCCGCTGGGCATAGCCAGCGAGGGATCCCAGACAAGTCGGGTTTTGAGAATCCAGGCATAGGGCCGACGCACCCTCAACAACCCAAGCGGCCACCGTTGGGCTCAAGAGATCCCGCACTCGGAAAGCCTTTTTTGAGGCTGGTGCGGGATCCCGGGCAAGGGCCAGCCGAACCCGTTATGACAGTATCAAAAACATCCTGCAGATGCACGACTTCAACCCAGAATTTTCCGCCCCCAGTCCCTCGGTCAGGATTCAGCCGGCTCAGAGGGGATCCCGCGGCGGCGGCAAAACCACTGCTGCAATAGGCGGCGACACTCGGCCTCGCAGACTCCGCCGATGACCTCCGGGCAATGGAAGCTGGCGGCAGAAGCTGGCAAATTGAGCACGCTGCGCAGTGCTCCGGCCTTGGGATCATCGGCGCCGTAGATTACCTGGGCCAGCCGCGATTGGCTGATGGCCCCGGCACACATGGGGCAAGGCTCAAGCGTGACGTACAGCCGACAGCCCCGCAGTTGCCAATCGCCCAAGCGCTGCCCTGCCTGCCGTAGGGCTAGGATCTCCGCATGGGCCGTGGGATCCCGATCCCGTTCCCGCCGGTTACTGCTCAGGGCCAACAGCTCTTCCCCTGGCCCGACCACCAGAGCGGCCACCGGCACCTCTCCGGCTTCTCCCGCTTGCTCAGCTTCTCGCAAGGCCAACTGCATCCAGGCGCGGTGGCGCTGCCACAGATCCCACCCTTGCGGCTCGGAGGAATGGAGCTCGCTCGGATCCCCAATCATTTTGGGCGTTTCGAGCACTGCCTCTGTCCGCAAGATTTGCTAGGGTAAGCACACATACCCCGAACATCCAAAAGTAAAGAGTAGGAATAGGTAGAATAGACCAGGAGTGAACTGGGTCTTGATGGCGTAAGTCGGGGGAGCGGGTTCACGCCTTTTGAGTCTTGGCGATACGGCTTAGCTTTGGGAGGGATCATGGCGCGGATTCTACGGCACACACTTTTGGCGATGGCTCTGTTTGGTGGAGGCGTCGCGGGTGGGGTCTGGCTATCGTCTCGAGCGGGGCAGGAGTGGTTACAGCAAACTCCTCTGGTCACTTGGACGCAACGGGCCGGTGAGGGAGTAGGATCCCTTTTGCCCTGGTCTGAGTCCCGCCCTGAGGCTGCGAATTCTGCCCCTCCCGCCGATGCCGTCCGGCCTTCTAATTTTATTGCTGCAGTCGCCCAAAAGGTCGGCCCAGCGGTGGTGCGCATCGATGCCACCCGCACCGTGTCGAGGGGGGTCAACCCAGAACTGTTCAACCAGCCCCTGTTTCGCCGCTTCTTTGGGGATCAACTACCGCAGTTGCCGCAGGAGTTTCGGCAAGAAGGCACCGGATCGGGGTTTATCATTGACGCCAGTGGCCTGATCCTCACCAACGCCCATGTGGTGGAAGGCAGCGAGCGGGTCAGGGTTCACCTGCTGGATGGGCGCACCTTTGAAGGGGAGGTGAAGGGCTCAGACCCGGTTACCGATATCGCGGTGATCAAGATTGAGGGGGAGAATCTGCCCACGGTTACTTTGGGCAACTCTGACTTGGTGCGACCGGGGGATTGGGCCATCGCCATTGGCAACCCGCTGGGCCTGGACAATACCGTGACTGCCGGGATCATCAGCGCCGTCGGGCGCTCCTCCGGGCAAATTGGAGCTGCCAACAAGCGGGTGACTTTCCTGCAGACGGATGCGGCCATTAACCCCGGCAACTCGGGCGGCCCACTGCTGGATGCGGAAGGGCGTGTGATTGGGGTGAATACGGCCATCTTCCAGCGAGCTCAGAGCGTCGGCTTTTCCATCCCCATCAACCGCGCCATGGACATTGCCGAGCAATTGATCCGGAATGGTCGGGTAGAGCACGCTTTCTTGGGCATTCGCATGATCACCCTCAACCCCGACATTGTGGCCCGCCTCAACCGCGACCCCGCTCGTCCCACCACGCTGACAGTGGAAGAAGGGGTCTTGATCGGGCAGGTGATTTCGGGATCCCCGGCTGAGCAAATCGGCTTGCAGGAAGGGGATGTGATCATCGAGGTCGATGGGCAGGCCATCCGCGATGCCGAGCAGGTGCAGCAGTTGGTGGAAGCCGCCGGGGTGGGCAATACACTGACGCTGCGGGTCATCCGAAATGGACAGGCACGCACCTTCCAGGTGAAGACGGGAGTGCTGCCCGTAGACTTCTAAGCAGTTTTATGTGCCGTCAATTTACTGATCCCCGTGACACAATGGCCCTAGAGGCGGGGATCCAGATATGGCTTGGGCAGTTGGTGAACAATTGCAAGGGGGACGCTACCGCATTGAGGCCATCTTAGGAGAGGGGGGCTTCGGCATTACCTACCGGGCCTGGGATAACGTCCGTGCCGACCAGGTGGTCATCAAAGTTTTAAGCGACAGCCTTCGTGAGGATCCCGACTATCCCCACTTCCAGCAGAACTTCATGAATGAGGCGCTGCAACTGGCCCGCTGCCACCATCCCCATGTGGTGAAGGTGGAAGAGGTGATCTGGGAGCAGGATCGCTGGTGCATTGTCATGGAGTACATCCGCGGCCAGACTCTGCACCAGCTTTTGCGGCAAAAGGGGCCGTTGCCCTTGCCAGAGGCCCTGCGCCTGACGCAGGAGGTGGGATCCGCCCTGATGGCCTTGCACGAACAGGGGATCCTGCATCGGGATGTGAAACCAGACAACATCATGGTGCAGGAGGGATCCGGGCAGGCAGTTTTGATCGACTTTGGCCTAGCTCGCGGCTACACCCAAGGTCTGATCCAACGCCACACCTCCTACGGCACCGATGGCTATGCTCCTCTAGAGCAATACGACAGCTTGCGCCGCCGCGGCGCCTTCACCGATGTCTACGCCTTGGCAGCAACCCTCTACACGGCGCTGACGGGGATGGTGCCTATGTGTGCGCCAGTGCGGGCCACAGGCCGCCAGTTGGATACCCCTCGCAGCCTTAACCCCAACATTCCCGAAGTTGTGGAGGCTGCCATTCTCAAAGGGATGGCTCTCCACCCAGAAGAGCGCCCGCAAACCATGGCCGAGTGGCTGGCACTGTTACCGGCAGAAGCCTCTCAACAAGGGAGGAAGCCGGTTGCTTTTGAGCCAGCCATCCGCACCCAAGAGCTGAGGGAGCTGGAGCAGATCTTGGCCCAGCCTCCAGAACCCCAAGACGAGCTGGAACAGCTCCTGTCCCGGCACTCGGCGGAAGAGCTAGAGCAACTGGTGGCACCTCCCACCCCTGCCACTGCCAAAAAAGCTGGAAGAGAAGAGGGATCCGGATCCCTGATTTTTCCTGAGGTCTGTCCAGAGGAGAGAGGGAAGGGGGGATCCCAGCCCGGAACTCTCTCTTGGCCAGAGTGGGTGGGGGAAGCAGCCCCTGCCTTGCAAGGTCTGTGGGATCGGCTGCGAGCGGGGCAGTGGGGGGAGGCGGATCGCTGGACGACAGCCCTGATGCTGAAGCTTGCTGGGCGCTCGCAAGTGGGCTTTTTTGATCCCAAGGATGTTCAGGCCTTCCCCTGCCCCATGCTGCGGCTGATTGACCAACTGTGGGTGCGGGCCAGCCAAGGGCGCTTTGGCTTTAGCGTTCAAAAGCAACTGTGGCAAGGATGCGACCCCGGAGGAACCTCAATAGGCAGATCGCGATCCTTCTCCGCCTTGCCCCGCGAAGAGTGTATGGGGGAAGCCGTGGGTTGGCGGATCCAAGGTCGCTGGCTGGGGTACGGCGAGCTCAAAACCAGCCTGGATGCACCGCCAGGACATCTGCCTGTCGGCTTTTTTTGGGGCTACTCGGGTGGCTTGCGCTCGGCGCTGCTGACGCTGGATCGAGTGGTGCTGAAAAAGCTAAAAGCCTGTTTCTAAAAAACCTGGCTTGAAATGACTAAAATGGGTAGCCATCAATTCTTGAAAGGGGAGATGCTCTTTTCTTGTGGGTTTTCGCGAATAGCTAGACCCAAGTGAATCAATGCCGTCTCAACGGTATTGACCTGCTCTGCTAAAGTTTTCCACCCTCTTGCCTTTAAGCCATAACATTTGCCAAAGTAAGCTCGAGCTGCTGCAAAGGAAGCAAAGGTTTTTTTAAGAGTCGCTACGGTCCAGGGCTTGGCATTCAGCCGCAGCCAATTTCGTTGACCTTGCTGCTGTTGCTCGGTGATGAGTTGGTCTGTCAAGCTAACAAGCTCAGCATAGTTGCGCCGCGAGGTCGCGATTGCCGTTTCAAGACTCTCGATGAGACCCATGGTTGTTCTCCTGAGGCAACTTCCCTTGATAAGACTCCTGTTCTTTCTCCTGAAGCAACTTTCTAGAACCGGCAGAGAGCAAGTTGGTTTCAAAAACAGACTTGATGTTGTTCAGGTAACTTTGCAATAAGCTCTTAACCCATAGGATGGGAATTTGGTTTACCGCATTCTGAAGCTGGTCGAAGAGATGCTTGAGCTGCTTCAGAGCTACGATAGCATGACCGAGAACTTCTTGCGCTTGAAGCTGCTCTTCCACAAGCTCTCTCATTCTGTTGGCTAGCCGCTGATTCTCAAGTTCTTTCTCGGTGAGCAAACTAAGAGCTGCTTCCTCAGTCTCGACTATTTTAAATTCAAGTTTTTGGTTCTGCTCTTCCAGAAACTCAATCTGCTTAGTTAGTAAATCCGCCTCAACCCTAAAGCTAACACCTCTATTCGCTGGAAAGCTAATAAGTAGGTCGCTGTACTCTTGCTCTTGAAGCTGCAGCTCTCTGAGTACAGGCTCTGCTAGTTCGGATAAGACTTTGTGAGCTAATCCTACTTTCAAAGTATCTCCGCCGCCGTGTCCGGGAATAGGAATTCTTAAATCACCCCGAACAGCCTGCGTGCTATGTCTGGCACGTCGCTGAACAATTTCCCAGCCCCACTCTTTTGCTTGACGCAAAATATCCCGTTTTCGCCAATTCCTTGGAGCCTGAATAATGGCTTGGATATTTCTCTGCTGCTCTATAATTTCATTTCGCCTCTTGATGAGATACCCTAGCTCTTCTTCGTCGGACATATGATAACATCCTTAGATGAGACTTTCACACTTAGCCTATCCGGTCTTTACGGAGACTAGGGGAAAGTTATGCGGCAAAGCCTTACATCTCAAAAAACATTGATACTAAGAAATATTTTGTAGCTTTGTCCGCGATCTTCCTCAGTAATTCCCAGGACAATCTAGAGGCAGTCAGACTTGGTTCTGCTTGCGAAAAAGGGTGAGTGGCTGGGGTTGGGGAGCTTACAGCCGGCTTGGAAGGGCCAAAAATCACCTGCCGGTGGGCTGTTCCGCGAATACTCAGGCGGCCTGCGCACGGCGCTGCCGATGCTGAAAAGGCTAAAAGCCTGCCTCTAAAAAAACTCCCCTCTCCCAGAGGAGAGGGGTCAGGGGCGAGGGATCCAAGAGCCTTAGTAGCGATGCACCAACTTGTTGATGGGCTTGAAGATGTCTGCCTCAAACTTTTTGCCCTTGAGCATGCGGTTCCAATAGAGCCAGGGTAATAGATGCACCTTGGCTAGGTACATGGAGTAGCGCTCCCGCGTTGGGTCCAGGGGGAAGGAGGGAGCTAGGTCGTGTTGATCTTATGTTAGGATAGAGAGAATGATTTATAGAGGAAAGAGGATGAAGTTGGTTTTTTTAGATGAAAACAAATGGCAGAAGATATTGGCTTTTTTACAGACAGAAGAGAGAGTTAACAT
>NZ_JBSSBV010000065.1:0-12048 GCF_054059115.1 Thermostichus sp. MS-CIW-26 | reverse complement strand
TGCGGGATACCGCCTTCCTGCTCAGAGATAGGCAGGATGCGATCGCTTCTTTCCTGAACCATGTTCAGGAGAGTTCAGCGTGAATGTATCAGTACCCCTGACTTCCAACCTCTACAGCTCCCAGAGCCATTGAGGCCTAAGCCTCAGCAAATGCCCTTCTCCAGCCCCCCGACAGCACCTGCAAATCCTCCTCATCCAAGTCCGCAGGAGTGCCGGAGCGGATGAGCTCGGCAAAATCTTCGTTGGGCACCATGAAGCAGAGGGCGTAGAGGCGGCCTGGGCCGGTGTTGCGGATTTCATGCACGCCTGTTGGCGGAACCAAAATGCTGTCTCCGGTTTTGATGGGGGCCGCTTTTCCATCGCAAATGGCCATGCCCTCACCCTTGAGGATAAAGAACATCTCTACAGCCATTTGATGGCGGTTGGGAGGGGTTTTGCCTCCCTCATCGAAGATCTCCACACAAAAAGTCAGAGAAATCTGAGCATGAGAAGGATCAAACACAATGGCCAAGCGATTGGTATCGTGGGGGCTGATGCGAAAAGCCTGATAATCGGCAGGGGTTTTAACAATTGGGATCACACAGCGGGAGAGCGTTTGCATCGGGATCCTCCACTCAAGCGATAAGGGGTGAATAGCGGGAAGGGCTAACAGGGGAGAGCCGCCAGCAAGTCAGGGGAGGAGGCGACAAAGCCAAAGCAGTGCTTGACGTTATAGAGGGTGGCCAGCAAACAGTATTCAGGAGAGGTGGTGGCGGCGCAGTCTTCCAGCAAAATGCAGTCGTAGCCGAGGAAATTGGCGTCTTGCAGGGTGGTCATGACGCACTGGTCGATGTTCACACCGGCAAAGAAGAGGGTGGTGCGCCCCAGGTTTTTGAGAATGCTATCGAGAGGCGTATCCCAAAAGCCGCTCATGCGGAACTTGTCCACCCAGATATCCTCGGGTTTGACTTCCAACTCCTCCACTACGGACGCACCCCAACTGCCGTGAGTGAGAACCAGAGACCCGTTCTTGGGCAAGGGATCCCCCAGCCCTACTCCCTCTCCGGTGGGGTTGTACACATGTCGCAAGCCGGCGCTGATGTTGAGCAAGTCAGGGCGATTGCCCCAGTTCACCCACACAATCGGCACTTGAGCTTGTCGCAGGCGGGGCAGCAGGGCTTTTAGAGGGCCGATGGGAGCCCGTGCAGGTGTAACATCGACGCCAATGCTGGCCAGCCAACCGTCGGGATGACAAAAGTCGTTTTGCATGTCGATCACCAACAACGCCGCCTTGGCCAGATCCAAGCGCAGGGTTTTGCTGGAGGTGGGTAGCAGGATGGGCCGGGGATCCAAGGGCGGACGGGTGAGGTCGGCCATTTCGGCATTCACAGCCCAGGCATTGGGAGGGATCCCAAGGGTCTTCAAGGGGCGATTGGGGGTGCTCATGGATTCTCCGCTCGCGTCGCGCAGCAGTGGGATCAGGTTGGGCAGTTGAGTGATGACCCACAACTACGCTCGACCTTAATGCACAGCCAACCTCACTTTGGAATCGTAGGCTACACTTTCTCACCTTATTGACGCATGGGATCCCCCAGGGTCAGTTGATAGGGGCTGAGATGGAGATCAGGAGAAGAAAAACCGAGGAGATTTCCGAAAAGCTGCCCAGGGATCCCTCCCTGCACGCTATGCTGTAGAAACTTGAAATGATTATGTAGAAGCATGAGCATCCTGCGGCAATATATCTTTCCTGCCCTCATCCTGCTGGTGTTTCTGTTTACCCTGGTGGTGGTGAGCATTCGCTCGTTTCTGCCGGAGGATATGGCCCAGCCTGCCCCTCTAGAAGAAGCGACGCCTGTGGCCCTTTCTGCAAATGCCTGAGGATGGCTGAACAAGGGATCCCTTTGCCCGCCGGTTACCGTTGGCGCATTGGCTCAGCCTGGGATCGGCCCTGGGTGAGGCGAGGATTGCAGGCCACGTTGCAGGAATCTTTTCCAGAGCAAAGCAACTGGGATCACCTAGAAGAGACGCTGGATCGCCTCTTCGACCCACCCCGTACCCCTTGCTGGTGGATCTTGAAAGAAGAAACCGCAGAGCCGGTGGGCTGTGTTTGGGCCGGCATCTCCACCGATCAAGCCACCCATCGGCGGGTGGCCTACGTCTTTTTGCTCTGGGTGGATCCCGCCCATCGCCGGCAGGGCCTGGGCAGAGCTTTGATGCAACAGGTGGAACGCTGGGGATCCCAGCAGCAGCTGGCGGCCATCACCCTGCAGGTTTACCATCACAACCAAGCCGCCCTCCATTTCTATCAGCAGGCCCACTTTGCTGTACAAGGCTACTGGTTGTACAAGCCGCTCAGCCCCGCGCCCATAGACGCGCATGTAGAAGAGCATGAATACAAAGGTCATGAAGTTTTGTGAATAAGCCGGGATCCGCTCTCAGTTGCTCTTTTGATGAAAGCGGTGGCAAAGACTGGAGGGAAAGACCATGTCCAGACCTGTCAAACTCAGTGAAGCTGAGGTCCAAGCCAAGCTGGAAAATCTGCCGGGCTGGTCTTTGCAGGATGGGAAGCTGCATCGTCAATTTCAGTTTCGCTCCTTTGTCGAAGCCTTTGGCTGGATGAGCAGTGTGGCCTTGGTGGCCGAGAGCATGGGGCACCATCCCGAATGGACCAATGTCTACAACCGCGTGCGGGTGCATCTTACCACCCACGATGCCGGGGGCATTACAGAACTGGACTTTACCCTGGCGCAACGCATGAACGAGCTGGCCAGCTAGACGCTTCAGTACCCAACTTTGGGGATCCCTCAAAGCCGGCTTGGCAGAGGATCCCCATTGGTTTGTTGCTGCCTCTAAGGTTGTGTCGGGAGTTGCGCTGGTCTGATAGACTAAGCCTAAGGTTAAGAAATGATAATTTTATGAACGTGCTGGTTGTGGGGGCGACGGGAACGCTGGGCCGTCAAGTGGTACGCCGAGCCATCGAAGAGGGACACCAAGTTACCTGTCTGGTGCGAAATCCGGCAAAGGCTGCTTTCTTGAGTGAATGGGGCGCTCAACTGAAAGTGGGAAATCTGCTTCAGCCCAGCACCCTCAACTCCGCGATGGAAGGCATCGAGGCGGTGCTCGACTGTGCTACGGTGCGGGTGACCGACACCCTCAGCGCCCGTCAGGTGGACTGGGATGGCAAGGTTGCCCTGATCAATGCGGCACGGGCTGCCCAGGTAGGGCATTTTATCTTTTTCTCCATCATGGGCGCCCACCACGAGTATCCCAATGTGCCCCTGATGAATTTCAAGCATCACATTGAGAAGTATTTGGTTGGATCCCAGATGCCCTACACCATTTTCCGGCCAGCGGGCTTTATGCAGGGGTTGATTGGCCAGTACGCCATCCCCATCTTGGAAGAACAAATCGTCTGGGTAACCGGCGAGGGCATGCCAACGGCCTACATAGACACCCTAGATGCAGCCCGGTTTGCGGTGCGAGCTCTCACTGTAGAAGCTGCCAAGCAGCAAATCTTTCCCTTGGTGGGGCCTAAGGCTTGGACGGCTCGAGAAGTCATTGCCTTGTGCGAGCAGCTCTCCGGCAAAAAGGCCAAAGTCAGCACCATGCCGCTGGGATTACTGCGAGGGGCGCGCAAGGTGGCGCAGTTCTTTCAGTGGAGCTGGAACATTGCCGACCGGCTGGCGTTTGTGGAGGTGATCGCGGCCAAAGAACCCATGCACGCCGATATGACGCCTGTATGCGAAACCCTGGGGATCGAACTGGCCTCTCTGACCTCTCTTGAGGATTACCTAGCGGAGTATTTCCAGAAGATGTTGAAACGGCTTCGCGAGCTGAAGGTCAAGCAACCCAAAGTCAAAACGCCCTTCTAGGTCGTTGTTCTCAATCTTCATCTTCTTGGCAATTTCACAGGGACTTACGATGGTAGCCTTGGGATGAAGAGGTGAATGGGATCCTGCTTGCGTTAGCCTATCGAAGACCGGAAGTAGGGCAGCAGAACTTCGGGGATGTCCTAGAGCCATTCACGGTATCTGCGCAGCCGGGGATCCTGAGTTCCCAAGGAGTTTATTCCCATCCACGCTTTAGAGAGTGAGGGGGTGACAACGACAGAGGTTATTCTGCTCCCCCTACTTGAACTATAGATTTTTGTCTATAGTTTTTATCGGAAAGTTCAATTTTTATCTATCTCGGTTCGCCGCTAAGATGCCTTTTAAGATTTTTTACAGGATCTCAGCAAGTGTTCCAGTTTGGCCAAGATCCCTGGCCGAAGGAGGATTATGAGCTTGAACGGGCTGGTCACAACTGCATGGCTGATTCCCCTCTACGCTTTGGTGGCGTGGGCGGGAGCGCTGATCTGGTCCCCAGGAATCACCCGGCGCACGGGACCACGTCCGGCAGGTTATTTGAATGCCCTGCTGACCTTAGTGGCTTTCCTTCACAGTGTGGGAGCGCTGGTGGCGATTTGGGATCAGCCGGCGCAGGTCATTCGGTTGCCTTGGCTGCAGGTGGGGGATCTGATGTTAGAGCTGCCGCTGCAGGTGTCATCGGTAACTCTGGGGGCCTGCGCTGTGGTGACGGGGCTGAACCTGGTGGCCCAGATCTACGGCTTTGGCTACATGGAAATGGACTGGGGCTGGGCGCGGTTTTTCTCCCTGCTGGGCCTGTTTGAGGGGGGGATGTGTGCCTTGGCTTTGTGCGACTCCCTCTTTTTCAGCTACGTGATCCTGGAGATTTTGACCCTGGGCACTTACCTGTTGGTGGGCTTTTGGTTCAACCAATCGCTGGTGGTGACGGGAGCGCGGGATGCTTTTTTAACCAAGCGCATTGGCGACCTGTTGCTCTTGATGGGGGTAATCGCCATCTATCCCCTGACCGGCTCCTGGGAGTTTGAGGATTTGGCGGCCTGGGCAGAGGCGGTGCAGGCAGGATCTGTCACTGTGGATCCCACCCTGCTGGCCCTGGTAGGGCTGGGGTTGCTGGCCGGCCCCGTAGGCAAGTGTGCCCAATTTCCTCTGCACCTGTGGCTGGATGAGGCGATGGAAGGGCCGATCCCCTCGACGATCTTGCGCAATGCGGTGGTGGTGGGCACAGGGGCCTGGGTGTTGATTCGCCTGCAACCCCTCTACGAGCTTTCCCCAACAGTGCTAAGGGTGATGCTAACCATCGGCGGCTTGACAGCGGTGGGGGGATCCCTGGTGGCTTTGGCCCAGATCGACGCCAAGCGGGCCCTGTCTTATCTGGTGAGCGCCTACATGGGCTTGATCTTTGTGGCGGTGGGCACCGGTCATCCCCAGCAAGCCTATGGGTTGCTGCTGACCTATGCGCCCGCGATGGCCCTGTTGGTGATGGCGCTGGGCATGGTGATCTGGAACAGCATTACCCAGGATCTGCGCTATCTAGGAGGCTTGTGGTCGCGGCGCCCTATCTCGGGGCTGTGCTTCTTGACCGGGATGGCTGGAATCATCGCTTTGCCTCCCTTCGGCTCCTTTTGGGTGCTGACGGATCTCTGGCAGCAGTTGGTGCAACCGGGGCAGGGGTTGTGGGCGGCAGTTGTGCTGGTTACCAATGCGGTGACGGCGCTGGGGCTAACGCGGGTATTTGGCCTTGTTTGGGGGGGCAAACCGCAGCAGATGAGCGAGCGCTCGCCAGAGGTGCATTGGCCGATGATGCTGCCCAGCACCGCCATGATGGGGGTAACGCTGCACATGCCCATGATCCTAGCGGCACTAGGTCTGATTCCCGCTCTGGAAGGGATCCCTGTTGGGGTAATGACGGGCTCCAGCTTGACAGGCATTGCCTTGGGAGCCTGGCTGTATCTGCGTCCGCAGCGGCAGCCGGTGGACTGGGCCTTCTTGGCCGACTGGCAGGATTTGTTGGCCAACGACTTCTACACCCCCAAGCTCTACCGGGCCAGTGTGGTGTTTGCGGTACGCATCATCTCTGAGGTTACAGCCTTGTTCGACCGCTATGTGGTAGACGGCTTGGTAAATTTGACCAGCTTGGCGGTATTGGCGGGTGGACAGGTTTTGAAATACACCACCTCTGGCCAGTTGCAAGCCTACGTGCTGACGATTGTGGTGGGGGTGGCCCTGCTGGGCTGGCTGATTCTCTAGGCTTGGGCAAGGTAGCGGGACGGAGTCCTTAGATAAAGAGGGAAAAGAGGGAAAAGACCATGCTGAGTGCCTTGATTGTGTTGCCGATCTTGGGATCCCTGCTCCTGTTCTTAGGCTTGGGGGGGCGAAAGCTGGCGGTGGCCTTGGCCGGGATCCTGCTGGGGATCTCGCTGCTGCTGTTTGCCAACTTTGACCTGCAAGCGGAAGGGCTGCAGTGGGTGCAGCGGTGGGATTGGATCCCGGCAATTGGGCTGAGCTACTCCCTGGGCCTGGACGGGTTTTCCCTGCTGATGGTGGCTTTGAATGGGCTGCTCACGCTGATTGCGGTGCTGACAGCTGAGCCAGAGGTGAAGCGGCCCAACCTCTTTTACGGCTGCATTTTGTTCATGAGCGGGTCGGTCAACGGGGCTTTTGTTGCCCAGAACCTGCTTTTGTTCTTCTTGTTTTACGAGCTGGTGCTGATCCCGATCTACCTGCTCATCTCCATTTGGGGCAGCCCCAAGCGGGATTATGCTGCCATCAAGTTTTTGATTTACACCGCCGTTTCCGCCATCTTTCTGTTGGGGGCCTTTTTGGCCATCTACTGGCTGGGGGATCCCCATAGCTTTGAGCTGCTGGAGATCCGCATCACCTCTCTCAGCCCTGTTGCCCAGACCTTGACGCTGTTGGCCTTGATCGTGGCTTTCGGCATTAAGATGCCGCTGATCCCCTTCCACACCTGGTTGCCTGATGCATACGGGGAGTCGTCGCCGCCAGTGGCCATCCTCCTGGGAGGGATCCTCTCCAAGTTAGGCACGTACGGTCTGTTTCGCTTTGGGCTGCAGTTGTTTCCCCAAGCTTGGGCCGACCTGGGCGGGATCCTAGCCTGGTGGGGAGCCATTGCCGTGCTGTCGGGGGCTTTGGCGGCCATCGCCCAAAAAGACATCAAGCGCATGGTGGCCTACAGCTCCATCGGCCATATGGGCTACATCCTGCTGGGCATGGCGGCAGCCACCCCGATTAGCCTGACCGGGGCGATGGTTCAGATGGTCTCCCATGGTCTCATCTTGGCGCTGCTGTTCGATTTGGTGGGCTTGGTGGAGCGCAAAGTGGGAACCCGCGATCTGGATGTGCTCAACGGCCTGCTCAACCCCTTGCGGGGCTTGCCCACGGTGAGTGCTCTGCTCATCTTGGGGGGGATGGCCAGCGCCGGGATCCCTGGCCTGGTGGGCTTTGTGGCGGAGTTCTTGATCTTCCAGGGCAGCTACCAAGATTTTCCTCTGCCCACTTTGATCAGCATCTGTGGCACCGGCTTGACGGCGGTGTACTTTGTGATTTTGCTGAACCGCACCTGCTTTGGCAGGTTGGACAACCGCACCGCCTACTACCCGCGCGTGCATGGCTGGGAGCGGATCCCAGGGCTTATTTTGACGGCCTTGATCGTTTGGTTTGGGATCCAGCCCATGAACCTGGTGAAATGGCCGCAACCGTTGGCCTTTACCCTATCCACCCAGGTGGCTCAGGCCCAAACGCTTATCTTGGCATCAGCCGGTGACCTTGCCCCCATTACCCTCTCTGGAGCCGATCCAGGCAATCGGGAAACTTCCAGGAATTGAGATCCCAGGGAATGACCTCAAGGAGCCAGAACTTTTGAAGAGTTGGAGACTTCTTCTATGACGACAACCCTCACAGCCCGCAAGCTGCCCCCTTCTACCCACCCTTTTGCGGATGTAGTCCACCGCCTGGAGGCTGGGGGATCCATGCTGCCAGATACGCCGGAAAACCTGATGCAAATTATCGGCCTCTACAAAGCCTATGCCGTGCCAATGGATTTCTACTGGCGGGATCTGCTCTACATTGCCGAGCAGGTGTTTGTGGATCCCTTGCCTTTTTTCAAGTTCATCATTCCTGAAGAGTATCTGAAGCTGGCCAACCACTACGCGGGGGATAACGCGGATTTGCGGATTTGGCGGGGCCAGGCTACGGCCCATCCCGAGCTGCTGGAGTTCATGGAAAAAGGGGAGCTGAAGCGCAAGCTGCCCAGGATTTTGCATCACCTCTGGCATGACCGCATCAACATGGAATTTGCCGAAGAATGTATGCGGGCCATGCTCTGGCACCGGGATATGGGGGGCTTGCTGGATCCCTACATGGATTCCGAAGAATACAAGCAAAATGCCGACCGCGCCATCCGCGCCTATTGCCAGGGCAACCCCTTGTTGATGGGGCTATACAAGCTCTTCCCTGATATGTTCTTGGAGCTGTGCCGCCAGGCCACCATGTACTCGGTGTTGGGCCTGTTTTGGGAGGTGATGGCTCCGGTCTTTTTTGAGATCAGCGATCTCTACGACGAAGGCAAAATCACCAGCGTGCCGGAGGCGATGAACTTTTTGGTCAACGGGATCTTCGCCATTGCCGGACGACCCATCTACCACCGCGTGCGTATTCGGGGAGAATGGTACGATATTGTGCCCAAATCCAAAGGATTCACCTGGCTATATGAGGCTGCCTTCCCCTATGTAGAGGCCGTGTTTTATCGCACCTCTCCTTTCCGCGGCACTAAGTCCTACAACGCCCAGGCCAACGAAGTTCCCACCAACCAGTTGGACTTCCACTACGGGATCCTCTACGCCGATAAGTTTCCGGTGGGCACCGCCGGGATCCCGCCCACGCTCTTGCACCAGGATATGTACCACTTTTTGCCCCAGTATTTGGTGGAGTATTATCGCAAGCATTGCCGCGGCGAAGAGGATATGCTGATTCAACTGGGGGTTAGCTTCCAGCGCTCCATGTACAACGTCACCTCAGCCGTGATTCAGGCGGGAAGGGCCGCTTTCTTGTATCCCCTTGATGATCCAAATCCACGGCACTTGATGATGAACCGCCGTTATTTTGAGGGACAACTCAATCGCTTCACCCGACCGGAATACGGGATCCGGGAAGCAGCCCGCCTCGCCTACATTCAGGATCAGAATTATCGCTAGCCCGTGGCAACTTTAATGATCCCAAAGCCTTTCGAGCAGCAATCCAGTTAGCAACAACTTCACAGCAAAAGGATCCCGGCCATGCCCGATATTGTCGATATTGCCGTCTCTGCTGAGGGCTTTTCCACCTTGGTAACTGCCGTTAAAGCGGCAAACCTGGTGGATACTTTGAAAAGCCCCGGCCCCTTTACCGTTTTTGCCCCCACCGATGGGGCTTTTGCCAAGCTGCCCCCTGGCACCATCACCACTCTGGTGCAAAACATCCCCCAACTGACCCGCATCCTGTGTTACCACGTGGTGCCCGGTCGCCTGAAAAAGGCAGATTTGGCCAAGTACCAAAGTGTGGGCTCGGTAGAGGGATCTCCCATCGACTTGTTGATCGAAGGGGACGTTTTCGAGGTCAATAACGCCACCGTTATCCAAGCCGACATCGAAGCCGATAACGGCATCATCCACGTCATCGACACCGTCATCCTGATGCGGCCCCACTGGTTCTGGCCGATTATGAACTCCGCCTTGGCTGCCTCGGCCAGAGGATAGACAGATCTATCCTGAACCGAGCTTGGGGAAAGTGCCTGGGTGAACCCTCTCCCCCTCTCCGCAACTTTATAGGTACGGTCAGAGATTTCTGCTCCGCGTGCAGTCTACACCATCCCCCGCCCCCCACAGGGTGGGGATTTTTGTCTCTCGGTAGCAGTGATGTCGCCGTCTTTTAAACCCAGAGATGAATCCGAAGCTTGGCCTGATACGTACCTTATTTAGCCTGTTCTCTGACCGAGGAGCTTTTTTCCATGTTGTTGATCGGTTTTTCCCTTCGGCCTCGTTCAATTTTCGAGGTTTTTTGCGGCTTTTGCCTGGTTGCTGTCTTGTTTCTCAGCGGTTAAGGAAGCTTTACAAATCTCACAACCCCACTTCTACCCATTGCTAACTTTGGCCCTGGACATATTCACATTGCTCAGCCGCAGCCAGGACAATCTTTCGCCCAGGCCACAGGGCCGGTGGTCTTTGTCTTGAACATGTTGCCGAATCCAGGCAATCAGTCGGGGAATTTCCGACTGGAAGCCAACCTCACCCCTGAGCAAGTCTCCAGCTTTTTGGCCGGAGCTTACTACATCAACATTCACACGCAGGCCAACCCGCCGGGCGAGTTGCGAGCCCAGGTGGTTTTCCCTCGCTAAGGTTTGATCCAGTACCCCATCTGGGATCCCCGCAGGTGAGGGGATCCCTAATTTTTGCGGACGGATTGGCTGTTCTGTGAACTCCCCCACGGTCAGTCGTGCCGGCAGGACAGAGTTTCTGTGTAGCTCCTGGCCAGCAGCTTTCGGTAGTCCTGGAGCTGGCCTGCCAGTCCCCTTTACAGAGCGAGCTGTAGGCTTCACCTCTGGGCTAGCTGTGGAGCGCCAAGGGAATAACTACACAGGTTGTTGCCCACCTACAATGGCCCGACAGCGAATGTAGGGGCCGCCTGCATCCACCTTGGCCGGTTGACCCTTGCCGCAATGGCCGGATCCCAAATCCCACAGGAAGTCCCGCGAGACGGCATCCACCGATTGCAGCACCTCAAAAGCATTGCCGGTGATGGTGACACCGCGCAGCAACTCCGCCAGCTTGCCATCGCGAATGCGGTAGGCCCGCTCTACCCCAAACATAAACTCGCCCGTGGAGTCCGCCTGCCCGTTCCTGGCCCCATCCAGGAAGTAGCCATCGGGAGTGCTGGCGATGATTTCCTCTAGCGTTTGGGATCCGGGTTCAATGAAGGTGTTGCGCATGCGGATCAAAGGCTCATCGGCATATTCCCAGGCGCGGGCATTGCCGGTGGGCTCTACGCCAAAGTGGGCAGCAGTTTCGCGGTTGTGGAGATAGCTGACCAGAATGCCGTTTTGGATGATGGTGGTGCTTTGGGTAGGAACGCCCTCGTCGTCCACAGGAAGGGTTCCCCCTGCCCCCGGCATAAACTCTGAATGGCCGGAGTCTTTGAGGGTAACCCAGTCGCTGGCCACCCGCTGCCCCAGCTTGCCGGCAGCCACAGAACCCGCCAGAACAAAATCCGCCTCGACCGTGTGGCCAATGGCCTCGTGCACCAACAGCCCCACGATGGAAGGCGACAGAATAACCGTGGCCCATCCCCCTTCTGCGTAGCCTGCGGACAATAAATCAACCGCGGTAGCAGCCGCCTTTTCCGCCATCTGCAAGGGATGCGAGCGGAACAGGCAATCCCATCCCCCTGTTACCCCAATGGCCTCGGAGCCACTGCTGAGCTGGCCGGCAGCTTCGGCCACCGCCTGAACTCGCAGCTCGGGGCGCACCAGACGAAAGGCCACATCCGCCCCATCGGTGGTGACGATGGCTTTTTCCTCGTAGATCTCGTTGTAGGTGCAACTGGCGGAGCTAATTTGGCGAGAGGCCTGCCGGGCCTGCGCCTCGGTTTCCAGAGCCAACTGGATCTTCGCCTCCAGCGGTTTGTTCAACACCTCCTCCACACCGGGCTCGCAGAACTCCCCTTGGGCCAGCCGCACACTGGGCAGGGATCCCAGCTTTTGTTTGCGGTAGTCGGCGCTGGCTTGGGCGGCACGGCGAGCTTCAGCGATGGCCTCCCGAATAGCAGCCGGCGAGGGATCCCCGGTGGCAGCAAAGCCCCAAGTACCTGCTTCCAACACCCGCACCCCCACTCCGGAACGGCGACGAACCGCGGTGCGCTCAAGGCGGCCCTTCTCGGCAGTGACGCTGCGGAACACCTTGCTGTGGTAGCGCAGTTCCACAAAGCCAGAGCAATCCCGAAGAATGTCGCGCAGAAGGTCTCGCATAGCAACAGGGAGATGGGTGTAGTCCTCAGTCCAGCATAGCCCGATCCTGGAAAGTCGATGAGCTGCCACGCCGAGTAAACTACCCGGCACCCGCGCTATGCGCAGGGTGCGGGCTTTATCCCAATCCCTAGCTGACCCAGAGGACAGCTAAGTTTCGGAATTTCAGGCGAGTTTACAGTCGCCCCAAGG
>NZ_JBSSBV010000064.1:0-12226 GCF_054059115.1 Thermostichus sp. MS-CIW-26 | reverse complement strand
CGCCTGAAATTCCGAAACTTAGCTGCCCCCTGGGGCCGCTGGGGATTGGGATAAAGCCCGCACTCTGCGCATAGCGCGGGTGTCGGGTAGTTTACTTGCCTTTTTTGTCCTTTTTGCTTGGCTTGGGCTTTTCTGCTGCCGGGATCTCTGTAGCGGTCTCTGCCGCTTTCTCCTCAACTGGGAGCGTTGCCTCTGCCGCAGAGGCTGAGACGGTTTCAGCAGGGGATGCTTCTACAGCCTTTTCTGTAGCTGGCTCGGCTTCCGCAGCTGCAGCTTCTCCATCCGTTTCCGCCCCCGTAGCCGTCTCTGAGGAGGATTCAACGGCCTCAGGGATCCCAGATACCTCTGCTTCTGGCCCATCGGCCTCAAACTCGGCCTCTGGCACTTCAACCTTCTCCTCCGAGCCTGCCAAAGAAGTGGGCGCCTGGGTTGGATTCCCCTCGCTATCGACCCAGTTGACCGTGGTCTGAGACTTCAGCCAAGCCATCACCTTGTTGGTCAGCAAGCTTTCATAGACGGCTTGGCGTACTCGGCGTACTCGTTCCCGATCCAGCTTTTGGCCTTGCTGGGCATAGGCCGCCATCACCTCTTCCACCTCCACGTCCAACTCCGTGGAACCTACGGCAATTTGCTCTTGCCGAACGATGGCACTCAGGGCCAAGGTGCGCCGCAGCCGGTTGATGGCTTCGGGTCGGTGGCGCTCCATCAACTGGTTGAGGGTTTCAGGCGGCAGTTGGGACAGGAGCTTGCGGATCTCGCCTGGCGTGACCCCTTGCTGCTGTTGCAGCGAGTGAAGGCTTTGGGATAGCAGTTGCGTCGTTTCCTGCTCGACTAGGGTCTCGGGCAGATCCACCTCGGTGGTTTCCAGGATGGCGTTGAGGATGGCGGTTTCGAGGTTCTCCTCAGATTGTGTCAGGGCATCCTGTTCAAGGCGCTTTTGCAAGTGCTCCCGCAGTTCGGCCACTGTTTGAAAGCTGCTGATCTCTTGCACAAAGGCATCATCCAATTCGGGCAGCTCTTTGGCCTTGATCTCCCTCAGGCAGACAGTGAAGGTAACCGTTTTCCCGGCCAACTCTTTTCTGAAGTAGTCGTCGGGGAAGGTGGCTGCGATCTCCTTGGTTTCGTCGAGCTGCATGCCCACGATGCCCGCCACAAAACCGGGGATGAAGTTGTCTTCCTTGAGTTCCAGCTGGAAGTCCTGGGTGGTCATCTCGTCGAGGGGATTGCCTTCTGCATCGCGGGCTGCAAAATCGATCACCACCACATCCCCCAACTGAGCAGGCCGATCTTCTACCGGCAAGAGGGTGGCCCGCTGATCCCGCCATCGGTCGATGAGCTGGTCAATTTGCTCAGGCTTGACGTCAACACGGGTTGCCGTAACGGTCAGCCCTTTGTATTGGCCAACGCGGGCTTCGGGGTACACCTCAACATATCCTGAGAAGCTGAAGTCTGCTTCGGGGTTGAACTGAGCCAAGAGCTGACCCACCTCATCATCCAGCTCGAACCGACTGATGGGGGTGAGCTGAGCTTCCTTGAAAGCCTGTTGAATGGCCTCGCTGATCAGGTCATCCACAGCACTGGCCAGGATGCGCTCGCGGCCCACCTGCCGCACAACGAGGTTGCGGGGGGCCTTGCCCTTGCGGAATCCCGGAATTTGGATATTCTGCTCCAGTTGACGCAAGGTTTTTTCGTAGGAGCGCTTCACCCGGTCGGCTTCTACCACGATTTTGAGGCCAACCCGGCTGCCAGGGCGTTTTTCTTGGATAACCTGCATAGGAAGTATGAGCTAGGGAGAGGGGCAAGTAGAAGTTCAATTCTACCTCAACGGCCTGTGGGTCAACCTGGGGATTTTAGGCAGGGGATCCCTCGGTGGCCACTTCTTTCACATCCTGGATGTCCTCTTGGGGTTCGGCACGCTTGCTGGGAGGCAGTTGCTTCACTTTGGCTTCCAGCTCCACCACCATTTCCTTGAGTTCGGTGATGGTGACCTCCTTCTCCTGCAGTTGCCGATTTTTTTCCCGGGCTTCGATGCTGAACTGTACGCGCATCCAGAGGCTATACAGCCAGGCGAGGGCGGCCCCAATCCCGGCAGATGCCAGAAGTTCCATCACCAGAGGGCTTTCAACGCTGACGCCGGGGGCAAAAGTAACCGTGACCGGGGTGGCGTTTTGCATGGCAAAGAGGGCAATGGCCAGGAGGGCTGAAAACAAGATCAGGTAGTTGAACAGTCGCATCGTTTTTCTCCTCGAAGGGATCCACTACGGCTTGCCAGCACCAGAATACCCATAAACTCGGGCCGGTTTTTGAGAAAAATTCCCTCAGAAAAACCAGCCATAGCTGTGTAAGCCTTTGCCCAGAAAGTTGACCCCCAGGTAACATACCCAAACCACTCCAAAACCCAAGCTGGCCAAGAGGGCGGGGCGTCTGCCTTGCCAGCCTTTGGTGATGCGGGCGTGCAAATAGGCGGCAAAGACCAACCAGGTAATCAAGGCCCAGGTTTCTTTCGGATCCCAGCTCCAGTAGGTACCCCAGGCTTCGTTGGCCCAAACGGCGCCGGCGATAATGCCGATGGTGAGCAGGGGGAACCCCAGCCCGATCAGCCGGTAGCTGGTGTTGTCCAAGATTTCTGCCAGGCTCAGCCGTTGCCAGGGGATCCCTTCGGGGGCCGGTTGGGGGGGGAGTTCAGCGGACGAGGGGGCAGGACGGGGGGAGCGGAGGCCGGCGTAGGCCAGTTCTGAAGCCGGGGAAGGCAGGGTGGCTTCCGCCCATTCGGGATGGGTTTGGGGTTGGGGAGGGCGAAATTGCAGGCCGAGGGAGTTGCCCTTGAGATGCACTTCCTGACCGCGAGTGACGATGAGAAAGCTGATGGAGAGAAGGGATCCCACCAACAGCGCCGCGTAGGCCAGCAACATCACAGTCACATGCATCATCAGCCAGTTGGATTGCAAAGCCGGCACGAGGGGCTGGGCCACCTGCATATCTTCCGGCAGCACCAAGGCAGCAAAGGCCACGATCCCGGTTACAACTGGGGCGGTCATGACCCCCACCCAGCGGCTGCGGCTCCAGTAGAGGGCCACCAAATGCAAAGCGGTGATCCCCCAGGCCAGGAAAAACAAAGACTCGTACAGATTACTCAAGGGGAAGTAGCCTGCATCGATCCAGCGGGCCGTCAACAGGGCGGCCATCGTCAAGTTTGCCCCGATCATCCCCGCTAGGCCCAATTCGGCCAAAAGCTGCACCTGGGGAAAAGCTGCCCCACCCCAGTAAAACAGCATGGCCCCCAGAGAAATGGCAAACGCCACGTTGTTGAGCAGAGCTTGCCACTGGGCCAGATCCATGCCCGCAAGAGCTGTTATCGCCAACAGAGCCATACACGACCTCAAAAGTGTCTCCGACCCGGCTTGAGCCAGGCCAGTTGATCCCATTCTAGGGCGGGGGAAGGGATCTTCCCCAAAGGACACATGCTGGTAATGTGGGGATGGCTTGTCTGCGGCTCGGCAGGATACAAAGAGCATTGGGATGTAAGGCTCATGCAAGAACACGCCGGAAATGCCAGGTTGAGAAGGTGGGGGTTGTTGAGATGGTGGATCTGTCTGTTGGCCCTGTTGGCCGCCCTCGTTTTGGCCTCTTGTGGGGGATCCCCGCCTAAACCCCCGCAGGAACAGCTTCCCCAGCTAGAGCGCGTGCCGGTTCCCCCGGAGATTGCCAAGCTGGATGCCCATTTGCAGTATTGTCGCCCGCAAGTTCAGATCCTCAGCCCCAAGCCAGGTGAGGTGTTGTCAGAGCGGCAGGTAACCGTTCGCTTCGCGGTGCAAGGGTATCCGCTTTTCCAAGATCCGCAATTGGGTCTCGGCCCTCATCTGCACGTGGTGCTGGACAACCGGCCCTACATCGCCCATTACGATGCCGATGCTCCCCTCGTTTTCAAGGATTTGGAGCCGGGATCCCATACTCTGCGGGTGTTTGCCGGCAAACCCTGGCACGAGAGCTTCAAAAACTCTGAAGCCTATGCCCAGGTTAGCTTTCACGTGTTAGCTCCCACCCCTGAGTACGTACCACAGCCGCAACTGCCCCTGCTCACCTACAACCGCCCCACAGGCAGCTACGGGGCCGAGCCAATCTTGGTGGATTTCTGGCTGGCCAATGCCCCGGTGCGGGAGAGCCTGTTGAGTGACTTGCCACGGGATTGGCGGATCCGCTACACCCTCAACGGCCAATCCGGCCTGCTGGATCGCTGGGAGTCTTTTTATCTGAAGGGCTTCAGGCCCGGTCGCAATGTGATGGTGCTGGAACTGGTGGACAGCAAAGGGGATCCCATCCGCAATGTGTTCAACAGCGCCGCCCGCGAGATCACCTACACCCCTGGCGGCCAAGACACCCTCTCCAAGCTGGTTCGGGGGGAGCTAAAAGCCGAAGAGGCCCTCGCCATTGTGCAGCCGCAGCCCACACCCACGCCGACTCCGGAACCCACGCCCACCCCAACGCTGACGCCCACCCCGACTCCAACACCAAGTCCGACCCCCACACCTACACCGACTCCGGAACCCACGCCCACTCCTACTCCGACGCCAACGCCAACTCCGACACCCACGCCCACTCCTACTCCGACGCCAACACCAACTCCGACACCCACGCCCACTCCTACTCCGACGCCAACACCAACTCCGACACCCACGCCCACTCCTACTCCGACGCCAACGCCAACTCCGACACCCACGCCCACTCCTACTCCGACGCCAACACCCAGCCCGACGCCCACACCCACACCCACTCCGACTCCAACGCCAGAGGCGACGCCCACGCTTGCACCTCGTCGCCAGCCGCGCTTTCAACTGGGCCGCCCCCGTCCGACACCAGAGGGGATCCCGGCTGTTCCAACGCCACCGCCCGTGGTGGCCACTCCTGAACCTGAGCTTACGCCTGAGCCCAGCCCAGAGCCCTCTCCGCAAGCTGTGCCCACTTCAACTCCCCAGCCTGTGGCTACGCCTTTGCCGCGCGTGACCCCTATCCCTTTCCAGGAGCGGCGGGTGCGACAGCAGGGGTTGCGGCTTTTCCCGCCGGGACTCCACAGTCCAACCTTGCCAGGTGAGCGATAGCGGGACAGAATCCTTGGTTGACAGAATGCCCTTCGCACAGCGGGCCGTGGGCCTCACTGTTTCCCCGATGCCGCTCTGCCTGGGTGCGCAGTTGCCAGTTGTCGCGTTCTCACACCGGTCAAGCGCGAGGAGCGTGGAGCGACGGGAAAGAATCCCCCGACTCTAGCCGTGGGGAGAACGTCGATTCCTGCCCAATGGAAGGGCCGGTCGTGTGGCTAAGCTGATGGGGTTGAGCCAAGTCAGGAGCATTGCCCCCTCAACCTTCTCGCACCGATTGCGGTCGCGGAATGGGATCCTGGTTTTCCGCCTGGGTGGAGCTTTGGATCCCGTTCTCTCCACTTTCCAACCTGAGCAAGGGCCGCAATCGGGATCCCTGCCAGGGATCCAGGACATCCCGAATTAGCACCTCCTGAATCCACACCTGCAGGATTGCCGCCAAAGGCACGGCCAGGAACAGGCCCAGCACCCCAAAGAAAAAGGCTGAAGTAACTTGAGCTACTAGGGTTAGGGCGGGCAGGAGCGACACCTGTCGGGACATAACGATGGGGGTGAAGACGCTGCTTTCCAACTGCTGGATCAGGATATACAGCCCCAGCACTGCCAAGGACTTCCAAGGGGCATCCGTGAGGGCTACCAGCATGGGGGCCACCACGCTTAAGGTGGGGCCGATATTGGGGATGAAGTTGAACAATCCCGCCAGCACCGCATTGGCCAAGATCAGGGGCACCCCCAAAATCCACAGCCCGATCCCACTCAGCAGCATCACCAAGGTGCTGGTAAACAGGATCCCCATCAGCCACCCTCGCAGCGCCAGCTCACAGCGCTTGAGGATGTAGCGAATGCGGGGACGGTAAAAGGCCGGGAAAACCGAGACAAAAGCGCGACTGTAGGCTTGGGGATCCGCCAACAACAAAATGGTGAGGATGATTACAAACAATAGGTTGAGCAGGGTGCCAAAAAAGGCAGTGAAGGACTCGGAGAAAAAGTCGCGCACCTGTCGCACCAACTCGGTGGCCTGGGGCACCAAGCTATTGGCCAATTCCCGCAGCGTCGGCAGCTCAATATCCGTCGGCAAAGAGAGAATCAAGCTCTCGAACAGCCGCTGCGCTTGCACGATCCCGGCGGGCACCCCATCGGTAAACAGCCGCCGCAACTGCTCCGCCAGGGGGGGCACCACGATTAGCCCCACCAAGATCGCGGCCACCAAAACCGTCAAACTGGTGATGACAATTGAGGGGCCACGCCGAAAGCCGTAGCGCTGTGGGATCTGGGCCAAGGTATCCAATGCTACTGCCAACACAATGGCCGCGAACACCAACAGCAGGATCTGCCGGATCTGCCAAAGCAGAACTAGCAGGCCCAACAGCGCCCCTAGCCCCAGCCACTGGGCGAAGGTCACCCGCCAGCTCACCTCCTCTCTCGCCCGGTTGTCGCCTATTCTAGATGGGATCCCGACAAGTCCCATCGCTATTCGAGAACCCTGGATGCGCGATCCTGTCCCTTCAGAAGTGACTTTAGCCGCCCGCAGCAGTGGGATGGAGTTTTTGCTCACGGATGAAGCTCCCCTGCTCTCAGTGGGGGGAGTGTCCCGTTATTTGAAATCGCTGCTGGCCGGGGATCCCTACTTGGTCAGGCTGTGGGTGAGCGGGGAAGTCTCCAGTTGCCAGCGCAACCGCAATGGCCACCTGTTCTTGACCCTAGTCGATCCGGAAACCGGTGACGTTCTCAAGGGGGTGGTCTGGCAGGGCCAAACTTCCCGGCTCAGCTTCTGGCCGGAAGTGGGGCAACAGGTGCTTGCCCTTGGGCAACTTGGCATCTATAGCGGCGGCAGCCATTATCGCCTCGTCATCTGGCAATTGCTGCCTGCCGGGGAAGGGCTGTTGGCGTTGCGATTTCAACAGCTCAAGGCCCGCCTCAGTGCTGAGGGCTTGTTCGATAATCAACGACCTCTGCCTGTTCATCCCCAGTGCATTGCCGTCGTTAGTTCCCCCCACGCTGCCGGCTGGGGAGATATTCGGCGCACCCTCAACCAGCGCTACCCCGGGCTACGGGTGCTGTTCTCCCCAGCTCAAGTGCAAGGGGAGGCGGCCCCGGAATCAATTGTGCGGGCCATTCGCCGGGTGGAACAGGATGGGCGGGCGGAAGTGCTTCTTTTGGCGCGGGGCGGTGGAGCCAGCGAAGATTTGGCCTGTTTTAACGATGAGCGGGTGGTGCGAGCCATTGCCGAATGTCGGATCCCGGTGGTCACCGGGATTGGCCACCAGCGGGATGAAACCCTGGCTGACTACGCTGCCGACTACGCCGCCCATACCCCAACGGCAGCTGCCGAGCGGATCGTGCCGGATCTGGGGGAATTGCAGCGTCAGGGATCCCAGTTGCGCCAGAAGTTGATCGAACGCACTCGCCAAGCTTTGGAAAGGGCCCAGCAGCGTTTGCAGCAGGCCCAACACCACCTGGCTTACGTGCATCCAGAGCGGCTGTTGCAACAGGCTCAGGATCGCTTGACCCAACACCAACATCGCCTGCTCCAAGCCGTGCGCCATCGCTTCCAGCAACGCCAACAGCACCAACAGGCCCTGCAAGATCGCCTCCAAGCGCTCGATCCCGAAGCCATTCTGAAACGGGGCTATGCCCTGGTGCGAAATGAAGAGGGATCCCTGATCCGCACCCATCGCCTGCCTCCCCAAACCCGCCTGATGATACAACTGGCCTCGGGAAGCCTATGGGTACGAGTAGAGGAGAGCCATGAGCCGCCGCAAACGTGAGGAGCCGTGGCGCTATGAAGCAGCCATTGCCGAGGTGGAAACTTTGATTGCCCAGATTGAATCGGGGGAACTGGATCTGGCGGAAGTGGTGGAGCGCTTTCAACAGGCCGCCCGAACCCTGAAAACCTGCGCGGACTTTTTAGAGCAAAAGCGGCAGCAGGTGGAGATCATCATCGAGCAATTGGGCCAAGAGGAAGAAGACCTGCCCGAATCATAGGGATCCCACCTGATCATTCCCCCTGCACTGCTGTCGCCATTCTGCTTCACTATGGATGGTCGTTGGATGGTTGTCTTTATCCTTGCGCCCCCATGCCCGCAAAGATCCTCGATGGCAAAGCCTTAGCCGCCCGCTTGCAAGCGGAGATGGCCGCCCAAGTGCAAGCTTGGATACCCCAGGTGGGGCGGCCACCGGGATTGGCAGTGCTGCGGGTTGGAGAGGATCCCGCCAGTGCGGCTTACGTGCGTGGCAAAGAGCGGGCCTGTGAGCGGTTGGGCATTGCTTCTTTTGGCCGACATTTTTCCGCCCAAGACTCCCCTGCCCATTTGCTCGACACCATCGACCAACTCAATCAGGATGAGCGGGTGGATGGCATCCTCGTCCAACTGCCCTTGCCCCCCGGCTGGGATCCCATCCCCCCCCTTTTGGCAATCGATCCCGGCAAAGATGTGGATGGACTTCACCCCCTCAACCTGGGCCGGCTGTTGCGCGGCGAGCCCGGCCTACGCAGTTGTACCCCTTTGGGCGTGATGCGCCTGTTGCAGGCAGAAGGGATCCCGATTGCAGGCCGAAAGGCAGTGGTGGTTGGTCGCAGCATCTTGGTGGGCAAGCCCTTGAGCTTGATGTTGTTGGCCGCCGATGCGACGGTCACCCTAGCCCACTCCCGCACCCCCGACTTGGCAGAAGTGACCCGCGCCGCCGACATTGTGGTGATGGCCGTGGGCCGCCCCCGCCTATTGAGGGCAGACATGGTGAAACCCGGCGCGGTGGTCATCGACGTTGGCATCAACCGCATCGAGACCCCCACCGGAGCCGAGCAATTGGTGGGAGATGTGGACTATGAAGCGGTCAAAGAGTTGGCCGCTGCCATCACGCCCGTACCGGGAGGCGTAGGGCCGATGACGGTAACGATGCTGCTGGCCAACACCCTACAGAGCTATAAACTGCGCAGCCACTTGTGTAGTCATTATTAAACAGGAATGAAACATTTCTGTTGCATTGTTCCCTAACTTCCCTCTCTCTCTGGGAGAAGAGCTGGGGTTGGTCGCGGCAGCGGCACAGAGCGCTTGGGGAGTGTCTCAATCTAGCTTGAAATGACTATGGTTTGGAGACTGTTCTCAAAATGTTCTGTTGCTTGGATCCTCCCCCTTTGGCCCAGAAGAGTGAGGAATGGAGAAGTTGCCCCAGAGGAGTTTGAGGTGACCGCTGCAAATGTCCAAGCTGCGCGCGGAGCACCCTAAGGCTGCAAGATCATCGACCAGGAGCCGCTCTCCCCATCCCAAAACGGGGCCAGAGACTCTCCCACCACATTGGGCCCCCAATAGCGGCGGGTTCCATCCAGGGCGAAAGCCACCACAATGTCTCCGGGGCCGATTTGCAGCGGTTCCTCTCCCAAGCTCAGCAGCAATCCCTCGCTCCCCCCCTCTCCAGGGGCAAAGTCCCAGTGGGCCGTTTCCGGATTGATCATCCGTTCGCCGCTGCGCATCAAGATCACCAGCCGAACCGGATGGGGCGTGCGATTGCCGACCCGAAAGGGTCCCGTACGGGCGGAGGTGGGGACAGCCTGGGGGGATAAGACAGGCTCTGAGGGCAGAACAGGGATAACATTCCCCTCAACAGAATCTTCCAAGGCTTTCAGCGTCGGTTTCTCCAGAGTCTGTGCTCTCAATCCCTGCACGAGAACCCCTACCCCAACCAGAGCGGCAGACAACACTAGGGATCCCTTGCCCCTCAAAGCTCTGTTCAGCAATGGGCCGCCGGCGAAAAAAGAGGCAACAGCCTGAGCGAATGAGCAGATCAAGACGCACATCGAGACCACTGCAAGCCAAAGTGATACGTGTCGAGTTAGACAAAAGGCATCAACTGCTGCCCTACCCCTGATAGACCAGCCATACGCGTACAGAGTTCCATCAGAGGATAACGCCCCCACCGTGCAGAACACGATCGTTCAGCTACGTTAACACGTCCATTCCTCTATTCCCTGTGCTTTGGAGGAACAAGGAATAAGGGATCCCCCGCCCCAGACCAGGCTGAAACCAGTTTGGATCCCTTTTAGGGATTCACAGCCCGACGCTGCCACCCTTTGGAAGTGCGCTCGTACACCGTCCGCAATTGGGGATAGATCTGATCCCCCTTAAGCTGTAGGTGATCCACCTCTGTTGGCTCCAGCAGTAATGCCACAAAAGTCTGCGGGGGCAGCGGATCTTTCTCTTTCGGCAACTCTTGAATAAAAGCCTCTGGCGGGGCGAGCGGCCCTTTGGGTTCCGGCCAAAACCAGAGGAGCCGTCCTTTTTCCGATATCTGTTGCCACAACTGCTGCCGCTGGCGCTGGGCCTGGGGATCCGGATGATCCGCGGCGATGGCCTCAAGGGTGCCGGCAATGCGGAATTGTTCGCGGGTTTTGCAGAAATACCAGCAGATCTGAGCCTGGGAGCAGTGGGCAATTTGTCGAATCTTCTCGCTACGACTATCCACCGCCAATTGAATGCGGTCGGTATCGCCCAAAAACCCCCGGAAAACGACCGTGCGGTTGCGCGGATGCCCCTGGGGATCCACCGTGGCCAATTGCAAATACCGCACACCGGGATCGCTACGGTTCCGGTGCAGTGCCGCCTGAATCAGCGCCCGCCAAGAGGGATCCGCAGTAGAATTGCCCTTCGGGTCTTTCATCCGTTTTTCGCAAGGTGCAAGCAAGCCAGGATTGGGGCTCTCTCTCCCTTAGCTAGGGGGTGGAGAAGCCTCAGATTGGGAGTCTCTGGAGAGCCCTGGTGAAGACTCCACACCGCTGACGCGACCAGAGCTGGGATCTGGCTCGGTTGGGCTAATGGGATGAAAGTGGTGCTCTACCCAGCCCTCCGGCGGCCCCTCAAACCGCTCCGGCACTGGCTGCTTTACCTGTAATCCCCGCAGCATCGCGTTGAGATAAGCACTATCCCAGGTAAAGAGGCGGCTTTCGCGGATTTTGTGCCACACCGAACGCGACATCAGCAACGTCCGCTCTACATCCTGGGCTCCCAGCTTCAGCAAGAACTCCTCCCGTTCCGGCTGGTAATCGGTGGAGGCCAAGGCCAGAGATTGCGGCGGATGAGCCTGAGTAAGCTGGGCCATCTTGGCCATGAGTTCGGGGTAAAGCCAAGTGTAGGCAGGGTGAACCGTAAGCTTGGCCACATGAGGTTGCTGCCCGGTGCGATCCAACTTCAAGTTGAAGTAGCCGATGGCGGTTTTGCGTTCGGGCTCGTAAACACACACTTCCACCCGCTCCGTCTGGCTAATGGCGCATTTGGCCTGCTCCAAAAGCCAATCCAGTGGGCTAGTGCGAAAATCGTTCACCTCACGGTCGTACACCTGGCGCACAGTGGCCGGCATGGATCCCGTATCCAGTTGGTAGATGGCATAGGCATCCCGGTTGGTCACCGGCACCAGGTTGGGCAATTTGGGCTCGTGCTGGCTGAGAGCTGCCAGAATATCGGCTGGAATCGACCAGTAGGTGATCTGAGCCAAGGGTTGGAAGCCGTTGCGCCGGTAGAGCGCCATTGCCCCCTTGTTGTGGATGTTCACCTCCAGGATCCAGGTGCGAGCTTCCCGAAAGTGCTCCATGCAGTGCTTGAGCAGCCGGGATCCCACCCCCTGTCGCTGGGCAGAGGGCGCCACTGCGATATGATCGACCCGCCAGGTGCTGCGGGAATGGTTGAAGGGAGAAACCTGAATCACCCCCTGAATCTTGCCCTTCAGCTCCGCCACATGCACTGTAAACATGTGCTGGAAGCGATTGGGAAACAGGGTCAGGGTTTTCAGGGGCCCATACCACTGGCGCAACCGCCGCACTTGGCGACGAATATCCACCGAGCGGCTGCCGTACTCTTCATCAAAGGCTTGCGCCAAAATCTCTTCCACAGCCTCCAGATCCCCCAGTTGGGCGGGGCGAATGATCAGGTCAGGGGCACCAATGGGGGCTTCGGCATCCGGGTCGGGTCTTGCTGTGGTGTTGTCCATGCCAATCGCAGGCGGGAGAATATTCAAAGCATAGCTCAGGCTCTCTTGCTTTTTCTAACCGGGAGCATGACTCTAGTCAATAATAAGCTCAACTATACTGAAAATAATGTATAATATGTTCAGTACGGATTACTACCAGTTGATCTTTCTGTTTA